>JAQTNM010000007.1 GCA_028713875.1 Candidatus Omnitrophota bacterium
TGATTTATGTCTTCCAGTTTCCGGCGCATGGCTTTGGATCCTGCCAAGCCCGTGTCTTCCTCGGGAAAATCAATATTCGCCTCCAAGTCGGAGAGTATGCATAACAAGGCTTCCCTGACGCTATTTATGCGTTCAGACAACGCTCCCTTTAACTGCTGTACGCCTATTTTTAAAGCTGAATCTGTCTTTGCGCGTATTATATCCAAGACCGCCTCGGCCTGGGCAAGGTCTATCCTGCCGTTTAAAAATGCCCGCTTTGTAAATTCTCCAGGCTCAGCCAGCCGTGCTCCGCCTGCCAATACTAAATCCAATATCCTGCGTAAAGGCATAACCCCTCCGTGGCAATTAATTTCCACGATATCCTCTTTTGTATAAGAACGGGGCTTGCGCATAACCGTAAGGATGGCTTCGTCAATAAGTTCGGGCTTGTTCTCTTTTTTGCTGCCGATACCGCGGGAGGGATTAATCACCCAGCCGTAATGCACGGTATAGGTCCTGGATTGCGAAGGCTTAATGCCGTCTTTACCCTGAAATACCCTATCAGCGATGGCCAGGGCGTCTTTGCCGCTTATGCGCACAATACCTATGCCGGATTCGCCTATTGCCGTGGAAACCGCCGCTATTGTATCATCTGCTGAATATCTTATCATCTTTTGAATTAACTCCGGATTTGCATAAGGCGCGGAATTCACCCGCTACAAATAAAGAACCGCAAACCAGAATAAAATCGTCTTTTCTGGCCAGCTGAACGGCTATTTCTTTGGCCTCTGTGACGCTAGAGGTTATATAAATTTCTTTGCCTTTAAAATACCCTGACAAATCTTCCGGTTCAGCCGCCCTGGGGTTATCAGCTTTTGTCAAAATAATCTTATCGGCCAAATCATAAAACACGCGGCATATCCCTTTTTTATCCTTATCGCAAGAAACGCCTAATATAAGGATTAATTTTTTATACCTGAAGCTGTCTTTTACTGTTTTTCTGATGGCCAGGGCAGAGGCGATATTCTGTGCACCGTCCAGAATAATCCAGGGGCCTCTTGAAATCACCTCGCACCTGGCCGGCCAAACAGCATTATAGAGACCTTCTTTTATCGCATCGCTCTCCACGTTGACGTTGCCAAACCTCAACGCCTCAACCGCAGCCAGAGCCAGAGCTGCATTAGCAATCTGGTGCCTGCCTAAAAGTCTTACTTTCAGCCCGCGATAATTATTAAACCGGCCCCTTACCGAAAAACTCCCATTTTTATGTTTATAAACTATGTCCCTGCCCACTTCGTATAACTTTACCCTTTCTCTTCTGCATTTGGCTCTGATCATTTCTCCGGCTTCCCGCCTCTGCGCAGCGCTGACCGTAACTAGACCGCGGATATTCTTAATAATTCCGGCCTTCTCTGCGGCGATCTGGGAAAGGGTATCGCCTAATTTATCTACATGCTCATAACTTATGGGCGTTATCGCGCAAACCAGGGGATGACAGACACTGGTAGCGTCAAGTCTGCCTCCCAGGCCGGTCTCTAAAACCGCGAAATCCACCTTTTGTTCTTTGAAATAAGCAAAGGCTAATGCCGTATATGCTTCAAAAAAGGACAGGGGGCCGTATTCCGACCTGCGGTTACAGCCTGTGATGAGAGGCTTGAGCCTGGTAACTATCCGCGCAAAATCCCGGCGGCTGATCATGCCTTCAAACGTATCTGCCGATTTCAAGCCGCCATACCCCGGCCTTAAGATCCTTATTCTTTCCCTGAAGCTATTAAGGTGGGGCGAAGTATAAAGGCCGGTCTTAAAACCCGCCTGCCTGAGTATATGGGCGATAAAGGCGCAGGTAGAGCCTTTGCCCTTTGTGCCGGCAACATGGATACACTTTAACCTGTTTTGGGGATTATCCAGAGAGGCGAGAAAATTTTTAAAACGCTCCAGCTTCAGGGATTCTTTATACGGCCAGCTGGAAATTTTTTCGTAATTAATAAAAGACCCTAAATATCGTACGGCTTCCGGGTAGGTCATACTCGGTGGCGATAAATCAATGCCTGAAGTGCCGGATACCTGTAAAGACCATTGCCACGGCATGCTTATCGCAGACTTTAATTATATCCGGGTCTGCTATTGAGCCCCCTGGCTGGATAATAGCTCTTACTCCGGCCTTAATCGCCTCAATAACTGCGTCTTCTTTGGGAAAGAATGCATCTGAGGCTAAACAGGAATTTTCACATGATTTCGCTGATTTTTTCTTGGCGATGAATACCGAATCTACGCGGGACATTTGCCCCGCGCCGATACCTACGGTGCGGGTCCCTTTGGTCAGAACAATAGCGTTGGATTTGACATGCTTGGCTACCTTCCAGCCGAAGATAAGCGATTCTAACTCTTTTTTTGTGGGTTTCTCTTTTGTTGCTACTTTTAGATTATTCCCATCCAAAACCTGGTTATCCGGATCCTGGGCAAGGAGCCCGCCGCTTACTCTTTTAAAATCCAGCTCCGGCTGATCATTAAGCATATGCGCCAGCTCTATGAGCCTTACGTTCTTTTTTTCTTTCAATATGCTTAAGGCCTCCAGGCTGAAAGCAGGGGTTATTATGCATTCCAGGAATCCGCTTTTTGCGATGAGCTTAGCCAGGGCCAGGTCTATCTTTCTGTTTATCGCTAAAATTCCTCCGAAAGCAGAAAGCCGGTCGCACCCCCAGGCATCGCGATAAGCCTTAAGCAAATCTTTATTTTCGGCGGCTCCGCAAGGATTATTATGCTTGACAAAAACTACCGCCGGCAAGACGAATTCCTTTACCAGGTTTACCGTAGCGTTTAAATCCAGTATATTATTGAAAGAAAGCTCTTTACCCCAGAGCTGTTTCATGCTGCCCAAACCCCTGGCTGAAGCGGCATCGCGGTAGAAAGCCGCAGATTGATGCGGATTTTCTCCATAACGCAGGTCCTGGACCTTGATGAATTCCATGTTCAGTTGCCGGTCGAATTTAGACTCGCGGTTACCCTGTTTGCCTTCGATAAGATTATTCTTTAAGTGATTATAGATAGCTGCGTCGTAATGCGCGGTTAATTTAAATACTTCAACTCCTAATTGCCGCAGCGTTTGAGAGGATAGCGAATTACCGTTCGCTTTTAACTCGTCCAGTATCTGGGTATAGCGGCCGGGGTCGCAGATGACCGCAACCGACATATGGTTTTTGGCTGCCGAACGCAACATGCTGGGACCGCCGATATCAATATTCTCTATGGCCTCTTCTATCGTAACTTGCGGTTTCTGCACTGTTTTTTCAAAAGGGTAAAGATTCACTACCACCATGTCGATCAAACCGATATCGTGTTCTTTCAGCTGGCTCATATGCCCGGGGTTATCCCGCAAGGCAAGCAAACCTGCATGTATCCTGGGATGCAGGGTCTTGACCCTGCCGTCAAGCATCTCCGGGAATCCGGTGTATTCCGATACGTCCTTTACCCGTATATTATTTTCACGCAGCAGCTTGCTGGTTCCTCCGGTAGAAAGAATCTCTATCCCCAGATTGCCCAGTTCTCTGGCAAAATCAACAATACCGCTCTTGTCCGAAACACTGATTAAGGCCCGTTTGATTTTAATCATCTTGTAATCTCCCAGCTCAAGTTGTCGGATTACTTTTAATATTTTGACTATTTATTAAAACGGAAGACCATGTAATCCCCGTCCTGGACAATATATTCTTTATTTTCCAGACGGATATGGTTGTTATTGCGCGCCTGCGACAGGCTACCGTCGTTTATCAGATCCTGGAAACTTACCACTTCGGCGCGGATAAATCCTTTCTGGATATCCGAATGGATGCATCCGGCTGCCTCCCAGGCGCTGGCGCCTTTTTTAATGGACCAGGCATGCGCGTCTTTTTCTCCGGCGGTAAAAAAACTTATGTAACCGAAATGGGCATAAGCTGACAGCAGGATTTTATCCTTGTCCTCCTGGTCGCCGGCGGCTGCCAAAAATATCGGCTTTATCGTTAAAAGCGGATACCCGGCAACAAGCTTTTTCTCTTCTTCGCTTAGAGGTAATTCCGAAATAAACCTTTCTTTGTCCAGCACCTCTTTGAAACGGACGAATAATTTTCTTTCCGCCTCATCCTGGGCTTTCTCAAGGCGGTTTTCCACAAACTCAATGTCGTTAAGTATGAAATCCAGCTTCGATCCCTGCGTCCCCAGGAGCCCGTCTGATTCTTTCAATTTTTCGCTTTCAGCCGTTAGCTCGGCCTGGATATAGACCTTTTTAGCAGAATTGAACATTTTTTGAAGAGCGTCTACGCGCCTGTCCATTAAATTGGCTTTTCCGCTGGATAACCCTTCGATACCCGCAATCCCTATCTTCATGGCTATTCTTCCTCTTGTTTGCGCGTTGTCTGATATTGCGTTATGATACCGGAGGTAATTTTATGCGGGACTTGTTCATAATGGGAGAAACGCATAATATAGGTACCCCTTCCTCCGGTAAGCGAACGTAAATCATTGGCGTAAGTAAACATCTCTGCCAGGGGAACCTGGGCCTTGACTACCTGGGTTTTACCTTTGACTTCCATACCCAGGATTTTACCGCGCCGAGAGTTGATATCCCCGGATATCGCACCCAGATATTCCTCGGATATGCTTATTTCAACATCCATTATGGGCTCAAGCAATACGGGGTGGGCCTCCATAACTGCCTTGCGCAAAGCAAGCCTGCCTGCCCTCTGGAAAGCCAGATCCGAAGAATCAACCTCGTGGTAAGAACCGTCTAGCAGGGTAACGCGGATGTCTACCAAAGGGTATCCCGCGATAATGCCTTCCTGCATGGAGTTAATTACCCCCTTTTCAACCGAAGGAATGAAATTCCGCGGGATAGCCCCGCCGAATATCTTATCCACGAATTCAAAACCCTTGCCTGTTTCCAAAGGTTCAATCTGTATTACGCAATCTCCGTATTGGCCGCGGCCGCCTGACTGGTGTTTATATTTACCCTGGGCTTTTGCGCTTTTAGTAATCGACTCTTTATAGGAAACTTTGGGAGTGCCCAACTCCACTTCGACATTGAATCTTTTCTTCATCCGGCCGACCATTATGCTCAAGTGCAGGTCGCCCAAGCCCGATATGATCAACTCTTTGGTCTGGGGGTCATGGGAGACTTTAAATGTAGGGTCTTCTTCGGCAAGCTTGGATAAAACATTGGATATTTTTTCTTCGTCCTGCCTGGTCTTGGGCTTGACTGACGCGGATATTGCCGGCTCCGGGAAGACAATAGGCTCAAATAAAAATTCCTCCTTACCGTCTGACAGGGAATCCGAGGTCACCGTTTCCTTTAATTTGGCTATGGCCACGATGTCGCCGCAGGAAGCAGCTTCCACCGGCCTCTGCTCCTTTCCCTGCAAGATATAAATCTGGCCGATTCTTTCTTTTGATTTTTTATTTACGTTATAAAATGCCGTATTTGATAATAGTGCTCCGGAAAAGACCCGCAGTAATGTTAACTGACCCACATAGGGGTCGGATATGCTCTTAAAAACAAAAGCGGCAAAAATGCCGTCTTCTTTAAGCTGGATTTCCTTCTCCTCTCCGGGATTTTTGGGGTTGCTTGCCTTTATCCCGGATCGCTCCAGCGGACTGGGCAGATATCCCAGGACAGCGTCAAGTAATTCGTTCAGGCCCTTTTCGGCCAGGCCAGATCCTGTAAGGACAGGAAAGACGCTACGTTTAATCACTGCCTGGCGCAAGCCGTTTTTCAATTCCTCCGGTGATAATTTTGCGCCTTCAAGGTATTTCTCAATAAGCTTATCATCGGATTCGGCAATGGCCTCTACCAGCGAAGGATCTTCCAGGTTATTGACCTGCACCGCTTTTTTCGAAAGCCGTTCTTTTATGTCCGATAACACTCTATTTAAATCCAGCTCTGCCTTGTCTATCTTATTAATAAAAATAATGCAGGGTAAACCGGCCTCTTCCAGGATCTGCCAGGAGCGTTCAGTGCCTACCTCTATACCGGCAGACGCATCAATAACTATAATCGCGGCGTCAACCCCCCGCACCCCGGCAATGACCTCTCCGAAGAAATCCGC
The DNA here is from genome assembly GCA_028713875.1 of Candidatus Omnitrophota bacterium. Classification (GTDB taxonomy): domain Bacteria; phylum Omnitrophota; class Gorgyraeia; order Gygaellales; family Profunditerraquicolaceae; genus JAQTNM01. The sequence continues at coordinate 6,057 of JAQTNM010000007.1, forward strand.
GTAACCCGGGGCATCAATCATCTGGATACGATGCCCTTTATAATCACAGTAAAGAAAACCGGAGCTTATTGAACTTTTACGCTCGATTTCATCAAAACTGTAATCGCTTACCGTCGTGCCGTCAACGACAGAACCTTTGCGGGAAGTCGCCTTGCACAGATAAAGCAGGGTTTCGCTGAGCGTGGTTTTCCCCGACTGGGCATGACCTAATAAAATGAGACTTCTTTTATTACGGGCATCCATGCAGTACTCCTTTTATCTAAAATAGGGTACGGTTAGTTAACAGGGGAATTCGGCAAGATTTATGCTAAATTCCTTAACCAAGGGAATTAGAAAAATTATATAACGCAAAAAGGGCTGGGTCAAGGGATAAAAGTAGAATCAGCAACGCAATTCTTTGCGCTCGCAGCGGTGCTCGGACGGGTCCTGCCTTGGCTATTTTCTCGCAGGGACGTTCATTTTGCCCTAGCGTGGCAAAATTTCATTCCCCTGCGGTGCCTCACTCTCGCTGAATTTGTTTTAGCGGGCGAACCCTGCCCGTTCGGCATCCTTGGAGGCCCTGCTCAAAAATAACCAGGTCATCCGTACATAAAACTGCTCAAATGAATTGTGTTGCTTATTTCAGAAAAGGGCTTTATCTAGAAAGGACAATCATCCGTCCATGTATCTGTGTATCGGCACCAAAGGGAACGTGATTGATAGTCGGCACCTGTGCTCGGTTCAATATAAATTTGGATGCGATAAGGCCGGCCTCCCCAGGAAGGATTCTTCCCGCCGCTTGTACACCTGGTTGCCGCAATCCAAGCGTAATTTTGAGTCTGGCTAAAGACGGAGTATGTATAATAAAAACTGGAGTTACACGATGACGGCAATCCGTCATTTCCTATGCCTACATCGGCGCTTGTAATGGAAGACATATCGCCATTCTTTAGGTAAAACTCGTAAGCTAGTTTACGCATCATACCTAAATTTGTTCTGGCTTCAGCCGCACGCATTTTCTCGACCATGTTAGTATATTGAGTAAAGCCTAAAGTTGCAAGGATGCCTAAGATGACGATGACGACTATTAATTCAAGAAGGGTAAAGGATCTAGGTGAAGATTTCGGGACGGGGCTAGGGCTTCTGTTCAACTTTGCTTATTCCTCCTTGAATCATATTTTAAGCCCCCGTCCCTTCTTGTCAAGGTTGATTTACAGCCTGAACCTGGCAGGTTTGCGAGCGAATGGAGTTTTCAGCCCAACTTGAAATTTCAGGTTCTTGCTGGAGGCTGCATTAGCAAATTTTCAGCAGTCATAAGACAAAGCCTAAAATTCCTACTTGAGCAAGAAAATCCTGCCAGGTCCAGGGTGGCTCTGGCAGAGACAGGCGGAGAGAATTTATGTTTACGGAGGAGGCTGGAAATATTTACAAGCCGGACCATAGGTAGCGCTGTCATACGGATTACCATACGGATACCATATTTTCGTAACATAATTATACCAATAGCACCAACTGTATCCTGGTTGTCTAAAAAAAATACCTGTGGTTGACTGCCCTCCCCCCGGCTCAATCACATACGTAAAAACATGGGTTGATGGAATGACCACATTTAACTGTTGTTGTATAAGCGTACTTCCAGCAGCAACACCATTACCGGCATAGCACTGGCTAAAATCAGCTATATTGGTATAGGTTCCGTATTCCAGATAATAGACATGCTCGGCTCTGGCAAAAGCTCCGATAGTGTTAAAGACCTCGGTAAAACGGGCCCTCCAGACTGCGCCTTGATACGCGGGATAGGCGATAGCAGCTAAAATGCCGAGGATGATCAGGACAATTAAGAGCTCAAAAAGGGTGAAGGATTTTTTATTTTTACCGGGGCGGGGATTAGTAAAAAGAGGGCAATAATCTCTTTGAGTTATACATATTGGCATGCTTAATTAAAAAACTAAAAGCGAAAAATATCACTGCTATTCCAGATAGGCGTATATCTTACCCTTGTAATTGCGCAGGACATATTTGCCCTTGGCTTGGGAAAGGATGTAGTTGGGCCCCACGGGGATTTTTCCTCCTCCGCCGGGTCCGTCGATAACGTAGGTGGGCACGGCATATCCGGAAGTATAGCCTCTTAATTTCTCCATAATATTTATGCCCGCTGCCACAGGAGTCCTGAAATGCTGCGTCCCTCTTACGGGATCGCACTGGTAAATGTAGTAAGGCCTGACCCTGATCTGCAGAAGCTCATGCATCAGTTTTTTCATGATGTAGGGCCGGTCATTTATACCTTTTAAGAGCACGGTCTGGCTGCCTAAAGGCATGCCTCCGTCTGAAAGCATATCACAGGCGATCTTGCAGCGCTTGGTGATCTCTTTAGGGTGGTTAAAATGTATGCTTACCCAGATCGGGGAATATTTCTTCAGGGTATTGACCAGCTTTTCGGTGATGCGCTGGGGCAGGGTTACCGGAACGCGCGTGCCCAGCCTCAAGAACTCTACGTGCGAAATAGCGCGTATCTTCTGGATCAAGCCTTCCAGTAACTCATCCTCAAGCGTAAATGGATCGCCTCCTGAAATAAGCACATCCCTGACCTTCCTATTGGATTTTATGTATTCTATCGCCGCATCAAACCTGGAGACAGATTTCACTTCTTCCTGCGCACGCTCGCCCACCAGCCTTCTTCTTGTGCAATGCCGGCAATACATAGCGCAGTGGTCTGTTGCCAATAATAATACCCTGTCCGGATACCTGTGCACAAGGTGCGGGGCGGGAGAATCCCTGTCTTCCGCGCAGGGATCAACCATCTCATGCGGCGATACGGCTGATTCAGCAGCAACGGGAACAGCCTGGCGCCTGATCGGGCAATTCGGGTCCTCGGGATCCATCAGGGTAGCCCAATACGGTGTTATAGCCACTGATAGCCTGCCGCTTGCGTTTTTTATACCCGACTCTTCCTCGGCAGATAATTTAATAACCTGCTGGAGCTCTTCCTTGCCGCGTATCCTGTGTTTCATCTGCCAGTGCCAATCTTCCCAGTCCAAAGGATTGATGTCTTTATATAAACTTATCTGTTGGTAATCCCTGGGCCTTTTGGTGGTGCGGGGCTGTGGCGCTGCTTCCTGCTGTGATTTCTGGTTCTCAACAATTAAAGAATTATTCACTTTAGTTTTCCCTCCTGCGGCTTGAGGCGCTCAGCAATATGACCTCGATAAGCTCATCATATTTCATGCCCGCGGCATAAGCCATAAGCGGAAAGTTGGATTCTTTAGGATCAAGCCCGGGTAACGGGTTTATCTCCAATACATAGGGTATGTTTTCTTTGCTTAAACGTATATCCGTACGCGAAATATCAAAACATCCTATAGCCTGATGGGTCTTCAAAGCCGTCTCTTTTACCTTTCGGGATATTTCTTCATCCAGGCGGGCCGGACAATAAAAATCAGGCGCCAGACCCAATTCCTTGTTACCCTGGAATTCCTTCATCCGCCAGCTATAAAAATACTCTCCGCTTTTTGCACAATTTGAAAAATCAATCTCTAATATCGGGAGTATCGTCGGTTTTCCGTTCTCAAGAATCCCCACGGTCAATTCTCTGCCTTCGATAAATTCCTCAACCAGCACCTCCTGCTTGTAAAAGGCATTGATCTCTTTAATCTTATTAAAAAGGGCATGGCTGTCACTAACAACACAGGAGGAGTTTATGCCTTTGGCCGAACCTTCGCGGTTGGGTTTTACGATAAGAGGAAACTTTAAATCTGGATTCAGCGCTTCGCTGCCTTTGCTAAAAAGCTGGAAACGAGGGGTGGGGATATTTTCAGCGGTCAATATTTTCTTAGTGAGAGCTTTATTCAGGGCTAATGCCAGAGAAATCGTGCTTGAGCCGGTATAGGGGATATCGAGATAATCCAATATGGCGGGGATCTCTGATTCGCGGAACTTGCCGGATTTGCCTTCGGCTATATTGAAGACCATGTCCACGCGGTTTTTCCTGAAATATGAAAGGAGGTTGGGCTGGGCCGCATCCACAAGGTCGACGCTGTGCCCCCTGGTCTTGAGAGCAGAGATAATCGCCTCGACGGTCTCCGTAGAATCGAACTCCGAAAAATAATCAGGAGGTTTGCTTTCGTCTTTTTCTTTCAAATTGCAGGTCAGGGCTATCTTCATTTGTTATATCAGGCCGTGTCTCTTAAGCGCACTGCTTAAAATCCTGCCGATCATCTCATCGTAACTTATGCCGATTTCCTTGGCAACAACGCCAAAGACGTCTTCCGTAGACAAAGAAGGCAGTGGATTTATCTCCAGGACATAAGGCCTGCCTTCTTTGTCTACCCTGAAATCAACGCGGCCAAAATCGCGGCACTCTACCGCATTATATACCCTTAAAGCGATATCGGAAAGTTTTTTGCCCAGTTCCTGCGGTATGCGGGCAGGACAAATGTATTCCAGCCTGTCTGAGGTTATGCGCGCAAAAGTATAGAATTTATCATTAAGCTTGAGCCGGCCGTCTATCTTTATCTGGACTATAGGCATAACCTCGGGCTCATCGTTGCCGACTATCGCTACCGTGAACTCCTGTCCCGAGATGAATTCTTCAACCAGCGCCGGCTGCTTGTAGGTGGAGATGATGTAATCCGCCTTTTTCTTCAACTCATCCATGTTTTCAACGCGGGAATCGTCCGACAGGCCCTTGGAAGAACCTTCAAAGCGCGGCTTTACGATCAACGGGAACTTAAGGTGGTCGGCGTCAACCAGCGATTCGCTGTTCTTGATCTCAAAGAATTTCGGCGTGGGGATATTCTCGGCCATAAAAACCTTTTTGGCCATAACCTTATCCAGGGTAAGCCCTAAGGTCAGACCGTCGGCTCCGACAAACGGGATACGCGCCATCTCTAATAATATAGGCACTTGCGATTCGCGATTTCTGCCGGAAATACCTTCCGAGATATTAAATACTATATCCACATCAAGGTTATTTATCTTTTCGGAAAGATTGGTGGCGTTACCTATTTTTTTTACCCGGAAACCGCAGTTCTGGATAGCTTCGGCAATGACGCCTATGGTCAGGGGGTGGTCAAATTCCGCGTTGGCGTCGGGCGGGTCGCCTTCTTTAAACTTGTAATCAGTTTTTAAATCGTAAGTTAAGCCTACTGTCTTAGTCGTCATCTTAAAAAATAAGGGCTCATCATGCTCTTTGAGCCCTTAAGATCCTTGCCTCCTGTTTTTTCAACTTAATTTATCTAACCTCCGAGAGTATAAATTTATCCAAAATATTGTAGCTTTGATATTTTTTTACCACAGCCCGTTGTTTTTGTCAAGCATTTTTTAATTTTTGGAGAGGGAAACAGAGATTTATTTTCCGAAGAAGAAAAACTGCGGATAACCGGAGCGCCTTGCTGTAACTCTCTGACAAATAATTATTTAAGGGGAAGACAAAAAGTGGGCCAGGTTGACCAGTTCTATTGAGAGGTCGGCGTTGCGCAACTTTACGTGCCCGGGGACGTTGAGTTTGACGGGCGCAAAATTCAGGATCGCCCTTATGCCGGAGGCGATCAATTTATCCGCTATTGTCTGCGCGTTTTCCAGGGGCACGGCGATGATAGCCATGTCTATTTTTAATTCTTTTACGGTTGAAACTATAGTTTTAGGACTGTATACCTTGATCCCCTGTATATATTTGCCTATCTTGCGCACATCGCTGTCAAACAGGGCTACGATATTAAGGTTTATTTCCTTAAAGCCTTTATAGGCGCATAAGGCAGAGCCTAAATTTCCGGCGCCGCAAAGGCAAAGGTTCCATTTCCTGTTCAACCCCAATATTTTTGCTATATTGTCCTTGAGCTCCTGGACATGATAGCCTACGCCACGCTCTCCGAATTTGCCGAAATAAGAAAGGTCCTTCCTTATCTGGTGGGGATGCATATCCAGATACCTGGCCAACTGAGCAGAATTAATCGTAGACTTTAAACCCTGTTCTTTCAGGTATTCCTCAAGAAATCTTAAATAAATGGCCAAACGGCTTATGGATATGCCTGGCGGTCTTTTCATTTTATCTTTTCCGGATTTCGCTTGCGCAATGCGGGCTTAAGGTATTTCAAATTAGAAATAAAGATCGGTATCTGCCCGGGCCTGAAAAACAGGACATAGCACCAGGCAGCCAGGTCGTACAAGAGCAAAAAAGGCAGGTGCAATAAAAAATCGCGCCGGGATTCGTTTTTAATGACGGTAAGATACCGGTTTTTGATCAGATCGCCGTGCAGTTGGTCGCTTAAGTATCTTCTGGCGTAAGGCTTGTTAATGCCGCCCGGCCTGGCAGAGCCTCCCCGCCTGTGGTAAGCTATTGCCGAAGGCACAAAGTAACACTTCCATCCTTTATTCTGCGCCCTCCAAGCGATATCCAGGTCTTCATAAAAAAAATGAAAATCCGGGTCAAAATAACCGGTGCCTTCTTTCACGGCTTCCAGCATCTCTCTGCGATAGAAGGCAACGGCTCCACTTACGCCAAAGACATATTCATTTTTTTTAAACTGCCCCCTGTCTATAAGCCCATAACCCCTTTCTTTCGCGGTACGGCAAAGGCTTAAAAATAAGCCTGCGCTGTCTATGGTTTTTCTGTCGTAGCGCAGGATTTTACCGCTGACCATACCGACTTTAGGGCCGGCCAGAAAGCCGTTTAACGCCTCTTTTATAAAATGCCCGTCCAATATCACATCGTCATTAAGGCAGAGAATAAAATCGCCCCTGCTCAACCCTATGCCTTTATTAAGGGAATCGCAATAAGACAGGCCCCTTGCGCCGGGACATAATTTTACAAAGGGATGGTCATTCAGAATCTCTTGACGTAACTGCGGCTGGCAGGAGTTATCAATCAGGATGATTTCAGCAACAGGATAAGTTTGTCCTTTTAATGAAGCAAGACAGGCTTTAAGATAGCCGCCCATCCCGCAGGATACCGTAATCGCGCTTACTATTTTGTTTGACGCATCAGCCATTTTAGAATAAAATTATAACATAATGCTCATCATATTGCTAATTCTAATCTTTATCCGGCCCTTCATTTCATCCCTGGCCTTTCCTTATGCAAATTTTGCCTATTCTGCTTTCGCCTTGGTGTTTCTGACCGCATGGGTCATAAAAAGGCGGGTGGCATTGGAAAATTACGGCTCAGTGAAATATGCGCTGATGTTCTTTCTCCTGGCGATGTTTGTCTCTCTTATTTTCTCTAAAAATAAGTGGGTGAGCCTGGGTGAATTATATAAATATGTCGGCGGCGCGCTGGTCTTCGTTGCCGTCGGATCGTTATCCGCGGCGGATAAAAAGAGCGTCCTTTCCTGGATTCTTTCGGCAGCATTCTTGGTCAGTCTTCTTGCTATTTATCAATATTATTTCGGATTCCAGCATCTCCTTAAGAACGTGGCGGGGGCAGGCCCCGCAGAGTCTTTCGCTCTGGATTATATAACCCGCAGACGGCCGTTCCTGCCGTTCGTGACGCCCAATATCCTGGCGGGTTACCTGGCCATGACCCTGCCCCTTGCCTTGGTCTCAAAAAATAAATTCTGGATCGGGCTGTTCATATCGGCGGCTCTCCTGCTTACAAAATCTCTCGGAGCGATTTTAAGCGTTTTTGCGGGACTGGCAATATATTTTTACCTGCGGGGTAATTTGAAGAAAACCGGATTTGCTTTTCTTACGGGTATATTAATAACGGCGGTGCTGGTCTGTATAGCGCGTTCGGCTATGGCAAAACAGCATACGCATCCGTTATTTTCATTAATGATGAGGCTCAATTACTGGGGCGATGCGTTAAGGATAATTGCCGCTTATCCTTTAACCGGAGTGGGCCTGGGGAACTTTAACCTTATTTACTCGCGCTACGCCCATAATTCCTATCTGCAGATCTGGGCAGAGACAGGCGTGTTTGGCCTTGCGTCTTTTCTGTGGCTGGCGACCGCCCTGGTTAAAACCGGGCTGGATAACTTCATGCGGTCCGGAAATAAAAAAGTGGTCGCCGGATTAATCGCTGCCCAGTGCATATTCTTATTTCATAATCTTTTTGATTTTACTTTTTTTCTCCCTGAAGTTTCGCTTATCTGGTGGGTGATAAATGGAATTATATTCCCCGGAGACAAAACTCCTGCTTGATGTCCTTTGCGGACGCGCCTTTTCCAAATCCGATAAAATAAACTACGCTAGATTAGTGAAACTTGCCGAAAACCATGATTTAGCCGCGCTTATTTTTTACAGATTGCAAGGGTGCGGCCTGCAGTTGCCTGAAATAAATTATTCGTTATTAAAATCCCGCTATATAAAAAATATCCGCGCGAACTTAAGATTATGGAATGAGTTTTTGCAAATAAACAGTGAGTTCGAAAAAAACAATATTGATATGGCGCCCATTAAGGGGATAGACATCCTGGCCAGGTTCTACCCTGAACTTGACTTAAGAAGCATGGTAGATATAGATATACTGGTAAGGGAGGAACAATTACAACGGGTCCAGAACGCATTGTGCGCTTTGGGTTACCATAAAGAACTCTTTAATCTCAAAGAAGATTACTGGCGCAAACAGCAATGCCATATTGTATTTCATAATAAAAATCGGATTACCGTAGAAGCCCACTGGGCGCTGGATTTCAAAAGAGACAACAGGGTTATACTGCCGAAGCTCTGGAAACGCATGAACAAGAAAGAGATATCCGGACATAAAATAAATCTGTTATCGCCTGAAGACGCCATCTTTAGCCTGGCCCTGCACCTGCGCCGCTACGGGACCATCTTATCCTTAAAGCAGGTGTTTGATGCAGCCAGGATCATCAAAGAATCTGCCGGGTTTGATTGGGGATATATGTTGCAGGAATCTAAAAACGGCAAGATTCAAGCCACGCTATATTTTATTTTAATACAGATAACTCTGTTTACGCAAACAAACATACCTGCTGATGTTCTCAGGGAACCAGGTCTGGCTTTGTGGCAGAAAATGCTTATTAAACGGTTTATCAAGCGGCATACGTTCCAGATCCCGGTTACACCGAAAAAGAACTACCTTGCGGCGCATTTTTTATTATACGACAATCTTTGTGAGCCTGTTTATTATTTAATAAACATCCCTTATGAACAGTTCTGCAAATTCTACAATTTAAAGCCTTATACCCGAAAGGCGGATATCCTCTACCGTTTGCGTATCCCCTATATGGCCGCATCTTTGCTGAAATCTCAAGATACTTAAAGTCAATTCAGGGGTTTTTATTGCAGCTGATGTGCAAGATAAGCCGGATATTGGGAATTATTGCGCAGAAGGCTCTCATGCGTATCTGTTTCGATTTTGTCTGATGCGGATAAGAAGTATACGGAGTCTGTTTGGCTTATTGTAGAAAGCCTGTGGGAAATAACTATTATTGTGCTGGCCTTGAACATATTCCTGATGTTAGCGATTATATCGGCCTCCAATTCAGAATCAATTGATGAAAGAGCTTCATCCAGTATCAGAAGCTTGGGCCTTTTGATTATGGCGCGGGCTATGGCGATGCGCTGTTTCTGGCCTTCGGAAATTTTACAGGCATTTTCGCCGATAATCATCTTATAGCCATCAGGTAAGCTATTGATAAAGTCATCTATACAGGCAACCTGCGCCGCTTGCCGGATTTCCTCAAAAACCGCCTCTTGCCTGCCATATCTTATATTATTTTCTATTGTGTCATCCCAGAGAAATGGTTCCTGGAGCACGGCCCCGATCTGGGTATAAAATGATCCGGATTTTATCAGTTTTATATCCGCGCCGTCAATAAGTATCTGGCCCTTTAGTGGGTTAAAGAGGCGCAGGATCAAATTGACTATGGTGGTCTTACCGCAACCCGAAGGGCCCACAAGGCCGACACAAGAGCCCCCTCTTATGGAAAAATTTAAACCCTTTAATACCATCCTATCCGGACCATACCCGAAGGTAACGTCCTTAAAAACAATGGCGCCTTCAGGAAACATAAAATCACGGCTTAATTTACCGTCTCTCAATTCCCCCTGAGCATCCAGTATAATGTTCAACCGCTCGCAGGAAACAAGCCCTGCGGATATCTGCTGTAGAGAATGAGACACTAAATACTGCAGCCGCGACAACTGGCTTAAATAAAGGACTATGGCACTGAGAGTGCCTAAGGTCATTCTGCCTTTAAGCACCTCATAAGCGCCGTAACCGATAATCAGGCCTAAAATTATACGGCCTGTGGTATCACAGGCAAATGAACCCGTAAGTTCCAATTTTATATTTGCCAATTTTAATCTGGTATTCCGCATCAGGCCTGCGATATAGTTTCTCGCCTGGCTGCTTTCCCTGCCGAATGCCTTTACCAGCTGCATGTGCGATAATATCTCCTGGGCTTTCCCGAATATATGTTGCGCATCTTCCATCCATATCTTTATGGCCTTCTTTAAATAGCGCATGAAAAAATAAGACGCCAGATATACAAACGGCATTAATAACAGTGAAAACAGGGCGACTTTTACGTTCAGGTATAGCAGGATCCCAAAGATAAGCAGGGTTTCAGGCATCAACAATATTATCTGCGGGATAATATCAGAAACGTACTGGGAAACGTTTTCTATATCGTGGGTGACCTTGTACAGATGAGCTCCCGTGGATGTGTCCTGGAAAAAACGATAGGGTAAATACCGCAGTTTCTTAAATATTTTCAGGTTTAAGTCAAAACTCATCCGCGTTTTAACGTAGCGGCTCAAATAAAGAGACAGCGCATTCATGATATTACCCAGAATGAAAACTATCCCCGCCAGGATTATTAATGTAAGAAATAACTTTAGATTCCTATCCGCATAGGCTTTGTCAATAATGATCTTGGTCAGATAGGGGTTGATTAAGCCCAGGAGGAAACCCGCGCTGCTGAATGACCATATCAAAATTTCCTTTTTCCAATAAGGCAGGAGATAACGATAAAATTTAATGTGTCTCATATTTTAAAAGATGCGCACTGTTTTGGGCGGCCCTCTTGCCATCCAGCAAAGCTTCTTCCATGGTCATATACCGCCATGAACCATACCTGCCGCAGGAAAATACTTTATTTTGCAAAAGATAGTCCAGTATTTCTTTTCTACAGGCACTATAGCTGGAATCATAAATGGGGTATCCGTATTTTATATCGTTGATATCGCTGGCGTATATCTTATCCGCGGCTCGTAAAATATTTAATTTCTCCAGGTCCCTCTTGATACGCAAGAGTATGCCTTTTTTGTCTATCGGCTTATTTTCTGAATAAGACACCTCGATATATAAAGAACCCTTGCCGGCGGGAGACAGGTTCTCCGAGAAATTATGAAAGAAGCCCACCCTGAAGAAACTGGTATCCTTTTCCGGGAAATATATCCAGTGTTTGTCCTGGGCATTATCCCTGTCAATCCCTAAATTTAAATTAAAAATAGAATTCCACCTTAATCTTCTGCAGTTTTCAATGATTTCTGCCGGCATATCTTTGATTATGCCGGGCAGTTCAGGCAAGGCAACGGTAGAAACCAAATAATCAAATTTCTCTGTGCGGCCTTTTAGCGTCTTTACTTCTTTGCGCTTAAAATTGACCTCGGTTACCGGACAGCCCGTGCAGATATTTTGTATCTGCCTGGCAAAGGCGTCTGCCAGTTTTTCTATGCCGCCCCTTTCGGGATACCAGAATTTCGCATTATAGCCGTAGGCTTTTTTATTCTCTTTCACCGTACCTTCGACCACCTGGCTTAAAGAGGGTATGGGGATAAAGCCGTCGAACCATTCGCAGGTCAATTGCTGCGCAGGGACAGTCCAAAACTTAGCATTGTATGGAA
>JAQTNM010000008.1 GCA_028713875.1 Candidatus Omnitrophota bacterium
TGCGTTCCTGGAAAGGGGGTGGTAATGGAGAATTGCACGGAAAAAGGATCCAGTTTTTCAACATATTTAATTGTTTTGGCAATGGTCTGCTTGGTCTCGCCCGGCAACCCGAAAGTAAAAGTAAGATGTGTTTTTATCCCCAGTTTCTGGGTATACCTTATCATCTTTTCTGCTTTTTTCAAATCCATTGACTTGCCGATATTATCGACGAGATGCTGATTAGCTGATTCCATGCCGTATTTTACAGCCCAGAGCCCTGCTTTTTTCATATTATCCAGGATCTCTTCATCCATCAAGTCGGGCCTGGCCATTATCGCCCATTGGACTTTATCCAGCCCCCTTTCTCTTATTTCCTGGCAGAAACTGAGCATCCGGCTCTTGCCTATATTGAAGGTATCGTCGTCAAAATAAACCGAGCGAAAACCCTTCTGCCGCACCAGGTATTCCATTTCATCGATCACATCTTTGACTGTGCGGACTCGATAATGATGCCCCTGATACATAACCTGCGGCCAAAGGCAGAATTGGCAGCCGAAAGGACAGCCCCGCGAAGCCATGATCTGCACGCTGGGAGTAAACATCTCTCCCGGGGCATCCAGGTATTTTTGCATGGGAAGCCCTTCTCTTTGCGGCCAGGGCAAAAGATTAATGTCCTGTGCGGGCCGGGGGGGATTTTTTCTTATCTGGCCGTTATCGTTATAAATCAGCCCGGTTATATTGAAAAGGTTCCTGGACTCCTGCAGGAACTGGACCAGCTCCAAAAGGGTAAATTCATATTCGCCATATAATACAAAATCAATGAAGGGATGCTCCTTTAAAAACCTGGCCTCATAAATCTCGGAATTCGGTCCGCAAAGTATAATATGTATGCCTCTTCTGGCTAGATTCTGGAGTAAATTCAAATCATAATAATAGGAAGGTATGGAGGTCTCTGTCACCAGATAATCAAAGTCCATCCTGCTTATCTTATCCAAAAAGGCCTCCTCGGTCAATTCTTCGGCGATAGCATCTATAAGCGTGGCATCTATACCGTGTTTTTTAAGCAGCGCGGTTGCATGCGCCATGAAAAACGGAAAAGGCAGGTAATCCCCTTCGCTCTCATCTTTTATATGCGGCCAACGCGAGCCGGCGCGTACCCCTGCCCTACCGTCCTTACGCCAGGGTAAGTTAGCCAAAAGTATCCTTAACTTATGGCTGGACATTGTCTTTTTGGTCGCATCCTTCATCACTTTATCCAGATAAGTCAACCTCATGATTTCCATCTTGGCGTCTAACTCCGCTTCTTCTTTGTAAAGCCTGATCTTGCCGTTAAAAACGTGGTAATAATCGGCGTTATAGCTCTTCTTATCTTCGGGATTGATGAACCTTAAGCCCACGATGCGCCCGCCGATAGAAGCAGGCGGGTTTTGGACCAAGGCAGAGGCGGGGCAATATTGATTTTCCAATATGAAAGCCGGCATGCGCCTTTCTTTGGCCGGGAACCTTACGCCTATAGTATACGCTGCTTCATCACTCATATATAAATCGTGCCAACTTTCATCGGCACACTGGAAATATGCCTGTTGGTTATTCACCAGCCACGTTTTATAATCGGGGTTTACGAAACATACGATACGGAACTCGTCTATATGCAGCCATTCGGAGATTTCCATATCCACCTGCCAGGATATCGTTCCCTCATCTTCTATTTTGACGGTCCAAACCTGGAACAGTGGTAATTCTTCAAAATATGCCTTGCACTTGAGAAGACGCGGCGTCTTCTCTACTATCAGCCATTCTGCCTTTGTCGAATCCGTCCATAATCCCAGGGTATTGACCGCGATGTTCAAGCCTGTGCCGCTGGTTATTTCTACTCCATCCCAGAGAATATGTATGCCGCTGGCCGAAGCGATTATTTTAAGCCTTCCGTCTGCGATGAAACATTCTTTCTCCCGGGGTTTGAATATTTCCATCTGTTTTCTGAACAAAAATATGCAATATTTTATGCCCCGCCAGGCAGCATAAGATAAGCCGCCTGATTCTAAATGACGTCTAAATTTTTGTAAGTTTGTTTTAAGGCTCAATTTTTATAACTCCTGCGAAATAATTATACCTTCCCGGGGTTAAAGCGCCGGCATTGGATTTCTGATATTGCAACAGTCTTCCCTGGTAGATATAATCGGTGTTTTCCGCGATCATCCTGAAAAGCTCATTTTTTATAACGGGCTTAAACCAGACCGCGGGCAACCCTGCGCCCCCTGCCTTCAGACCCCGGCTATCCATTTTCCCGTACCAGAACCTAAACGGCAATATATCGTAGTCCCGGGTATGCTCATCAAGGAATTCACCCTGGCTTAAGGCCGCTGCCTGCCAATGCTTGTATCCCATAAAAAGCATGAGGCTTGTCTGCTCAATCTCCAAATAAACCTGCTCGTGTACTTCCATGTCTATCGTCAGAACAATTGAATCTTTGTCAAGCAGCTCAACCTGCCAGTGTTGTGAAATAGGGACATACGGCCAGCTGCCTGAGACGGTTAATTTAGCATCGGTCTTTGAAGCGATTTTCCATACTGCCTGATATGAATCGTGCCATATCCCCGAAGAGCGTACTGAAGTATACACGCCCAAGCCCGTGGTTAGTTCTTTCCCCCCGGAAAATATCCGGCTCCCCCCTTGATTAAACAAGAACCGCAAATCACCGCTTTTTAACTCTACGCTCCCCGCAGAGACCAAGCCGTCTTCGATTTTCACGCTACTGTTCACTACAATTCTGCCCATAAAATAAGTGTATTTGCCGGGGTCAACGTTCTCTTCATTTTTAGGTATGATCAAAGAGAAATTAAGGAAAACACTGTCTGTATCCGGATATCTATATTTATAAATACCCAGGATCTGTTTATCGGCCGGGAATTTTGTTTCGAATAATAATGGCGGGTTGCCTTTCTTGCCTTCAGGCCTAAAAATAATCTTTGCGGCCTTGCTGTTTTTCAGCCTGACCGGACTGATATTATTTATGTACTGGGCGCCGGATAAATCGCCGTCTTCCTCCGCAGTCTCCCATCTCTTATAATCATCCTGAAGCTCTATCCTTACCTGATGATCAGCCAATGATACGGGCTTATCAACCTGGAGTTCAATAATAAATTCCAACGCATTGTCATCTTTAAGTACGCATTTCCAGGCCTGCGTTAAAGACGGGTACCGCAGTCTTACGACCAGTTCCCCCTGAGACATTTTTTGTACGGACCATTCGGCGTCTTTTGCCGTGAAGAAGGCCTTTTCCTGAGAAATCCTGAAAGAGCTGTGCAGGCCGTTAGCGCGGGTAAGCTCTTTATCTTTATAAAAGATCCTCAGCGCCTTAGTTTCCACATCCGCAAATAGACGCAAGGGGCCTGATTCAATGGTGCGTCCGGCAAGCCTGCTCAGACGTTCCTGCTCCTGTTTAAACAGGAGCTCTTGCCTGCTTTGCTGAATATAGTCCTTAAGGCTTGATTCGTCTTCAAGGAAATCCAGCCTGGCCGAGAAAGAAAATGTTTTTTTAGCGAGCAGTTTTTCGGGAAGAGCCAATTGCACCACCCGGAAGCGGGAATGGGAATCGCTGTTCTGTATAATACAAGGGAAGCGGTTATTGTTCTCAAATGCCACTGCCGGCAGACCCGGCTGTTTATCCAGGCCTAAACGGGTTGCGTTTTGATTTTCTATGGACATCTCCTGCCAATAACTGAATTCTCCGGGAAAATCCTGCACCTGGGCTCCGCAAAAGAAAGTCTTGTAATCGCTGCATGCGCAGATGCCGAATTTTAATTCCTGGGGCCTGGATTCCGGCTCAACTTCAGATTCACTCTGGCAGATTAAAGAATTTTCTTCAAAATACATTTTCCAGGTCTGGTTAAATTTCGGGCTGAGCCAATGAAAACGTAAAATGAGGGCATTTTTTTCTTTCACTGCCTGCCATTCGCAGGCCGAAGTGTTATACCAGGCTTTATTAAAAAGGAACGAGCTGTGCAGGCCGTTAGCGCGGGTAAGCTCTTTATCTTTATAAAAGACCCTCAGCGCCTTAGCTTCCGCATCCGCAAAGAGACGCAGCGGACCGGAATTAATAGTATGCGCGGCGATATAGAGCTTGAGTTCTTTCTCTCTTAATGCCGCCAACTCCTGGCGCGCCTGCCGCATATATTCATCAAACTGGTCCTGCTGTGAATAGAATTTAATAGCCAGGGAAACAGAGGCCTTGTTTGCATTTATCTGAACAATCCTGGCTTCCTGTTCATACCCGGAATTAAACAGCTTAATCTGTCCTTCGGAGCTATCCGTAGCAATAAGCAGGGTGGGATAATCCTTCTGCTGGGCGGTTATCCCCAAGGTTGCTTCGGCGCCCTGGATTAATGCTACATCCTGCCAATTGGTCTTATGCGCAAAATCCGGGAAAAACCCTTCTTTAGAAAGACCTGTCCATTCTTTATATTGGGAGGATAAAAACAAATTGATATAAGAATCACGTACCGAGCTGTCCTTTATTTCTACATGCCATTTCACCTGGTCTTTTTCGATTCGGATCCGCCAGGACTGCAAGACCCCCCCCTGCGCATTGAGGCTCTCGGCTAAAATCTCATTTGCCGATGATTCCCGGATATGCCAGTCCAGGTTATAAGAAGGCGACCATACATTAAGGTTATCCCGGCAGTAATATACGCAACCGCCCGTCTCCTTGGTGACCAGGATACCGCGATAATTAACGGCGATCCTGCCGTTATTAAATACCGCGCACAAGTATTCATTTTCCAGGGTAGCCACTCCTTTTTTATCCCCGATGGTCGCCAGATAATAAGGGATAACGTTTGTGGGTGTGCCGTCCTGGACAATGCCGCCCTTTTCTAGAAGAATAACCCTGTCGCATAACCTGTTTATCATAGTCATATCGTGGCTGACCACGATAATGGTCTTACCCGAATTTTTCAGCTCAAAGATCTTCTTGATGCATTTCTGCTGCGCTTCCTGGTCGCCTACGGCCAGAATGTCATCAATCAAAAGTATGTCCGGATTGACAAAGATCGCCAGTGCAAACGCCAGGCGCATATACATGCCCTGGGAATAGTATTTTATAGGCGCATCAATGAATTTGCCCAAGTCGGCGAACTCAACTATCTTAAGTATCGCCTCTTTAAGGGCGGAGTCTTCCAATCCATATATCCTGGCATTAACCGTGATGTTTTCTCTGCCGGTAAACTCCGGATTGAAACCTGCGCCTAACTCCATAATCGTGGAAATCTTGCCCGACACCCTGACCTTCCCCGTATCGGGGATAAGCATCCCGGCAATCAGCTTTAACAAGGTGGTCTTGCCTGAACCGTTTTGACCGATGACCCCCAAAGTTTCGCCCTTATCCACGCCAAGAGTCACACCCTCTACGGCCCAGATCTCGTCCCAAAAGACCTCTCCTTCTTTTATAAACTTGACGCGGTATTTCTCTCCGACATTATTCAATTCCAGCGCGTTCATATTCTCTTTAATAATGAAGCCTCTTTTTTAATGAAGAATACGTAACCAAGGATCAGGGAAAAAATGGCAATTAAAGATATCACAAGAAAAGTCTGCCGCGAAGGCGCCTGCGCCGAGAATAAAACCTGTTGATAAGCAACTACGAAGTAGGTTATGGGGTTAAGCAGGCAAACCCAGCGAAAAGGATACCTGAGCATTTCCAGGGAATAAAATACCGGCGTAATCCAAAACCAGATCATAAATACGGCGGAAAGCAGATGCGCAAGGTCGCGGAAAAAAACATTTGCGCAGGAAAGCAGGAGCCCCAAACCGGATATAAAAATAAAATAGAGGGATATGACTATGATCAACCAGGGCAATACCAATACCACCGCCGGCTTTAAAATAATAAAGAGGGGAAGCAGAAAAATAAGCCCGACTAAAAAGTTCAATAAGTTGGCCAGGACGGAGGATACCGGGATAAATTCTCTCGGAAACATGCCTTGCTTGAGGATGCTTGATTTTGCCGAAAACGAATTCGTGGCCTCCATCAGGGCGTTATTAAAAAACAGCCAGGGGAGTATCCCGGAAAGCACAAACAGGGCATAGCGGGGGATATTTATTTTGAAAGCCAGGCTAAATACGAAATTGATGCTTGCCGCCAATATGACCGGCGTAACTACCGCCCACCATATGCCAAGCCTTGAACCGGCATACTTTGCTTTAAACTGAGAAACAGCCATATCCCAAAGGCTAAAACGGTTAAAATAAAATTTTTTTATTGCGGCTTTTAGCATCGGTAAGGGCGGCTTAAAGGCCGGACAAGACGAATCCTCATAATGAAACTTTAAATAAATATTATACCCGTTTAATTGCCTAAATTCAAGACGCAAAACCTTTGTTTTTGCTTCTCTGGCTATCTATTTCTCTATCTAACATATGCGGGGCAAGGGTTCACTGCTTAACATATCCAATAGACGTTGCGTGTTTAAAGACGTATTGAGCACTACTCTTGAGCCGGGTTTCTTTACGACTTCGCCGATCAAATTTGCCTGTTTAGCCAGCGGGTGCTTCCTTAATAGGCCCAGTATCTGCTGCCCTGCATTCCCGTCTACCACAAGTATGGCCTTGCCCTCGTTAGCCACGTATAAAGGGTCCAAACCCAGCAATTCGCAGGCCGCTCTTACTTTCGCTGAAACAGGGATCTGTTTCTCGTTTATTACAATCCCCAGACCGCAACTCTGGGCGATCTCGTTCAGGGTCGTGCTCAAGCCTCCTCTTGTGGGGTCGCGCATAAACTTTATTGCGTTGGTCTTACGCAAAATAGGCACAATCAACTTGTTCAGGCTGGCGCAGTCGCTTTTTATATTTAAGCCCAAATCCTGTTCTTTGCGCCTGCTTAAGACCGCAAGGCCGTGCTCGGCGATATTTCCGGTGACTATGATCTTATCCCCCGGCTCTATGTTATTGACGGACATGCCTTTGCCGGAGATAAGCCTGCCGATGCCTGAAGTATTGATAAAAATTTTATCGCAAGCGCCTTTCTCTACTACCTTAAGATCTCCGGTAACGATCTTGACGCCGGCTTTTTTTGCGCTCATCGAAATAGAATCAACAATGCGTTCCAGGATCGCATAATCAAGGCCCTCTTCGATTATCAACGCCAAAGACAGGTATTCAGGAATGGCCCCCACCATAGCCAGGTCATTGACCGTGCCGCATACCGCCAGTTTTCCGATATCTCCTCCTGGGAAAAATAAAGGATTGACCACGAAAGAATCGGTGGTAAATGCCAGACTCTGACGGTAATTTATCAGGGCGCTGTCAGCAAGTTCTTTAAGGATGGGATTTTTGAGCCTTGCCAGGAGCAGCCCCCTGATAAGGTTGTGGGTGAGCTTGCCTCCGCTACCGTGACCAAGGAGAATCTTTTTAAAAGGCATTTTAGTTCAGGCTTGCCCCCGAGGCTAGGAGGTCTTTGCGTAATTGTGCCGCCCCCTTGAATATGAATCCCTTTATGCCTAAGCTCCTTGCCCCCTCTACGAGCTCAGGCCTGTCATCCGTGTAAAATGTATTTTGGGGGCTGGCCCCCAGTTCATCCAGCGCTTTTTGGTAAATCAAGGGACTGGGCTTGGTTGCCTTAACCTCGCAGGAAGTCACAATATTCTTAAAAAGAGAAAGCGCGGGGAATTGCTTTTTGATATAATCAAAGTGCAGAATATTGACGTTTGATATAAGCGCTAAGGCGTAATTATCCTTAAGCTCTTGCGCTATTTTATATACCTGTTCGTTCTTAGGGGTTAAAAAAAATATCTCGTTCCAGATAGGCAAAAACCCTTCATAATCCAGTTTGAGCCCGAGCATTTCTTTTACCTTTGAGAAAAATTCTTCCGGGGAGATCTTAGCCTCTTCAAATAAAGCAGTGAGCTTGGAATCAAAGAAAAGCTCAAATATCTGGTTCGGGCTTTTTGCGGCAAAAAGCGAGATCCTGTTGATGGCGATATAATAATCGAAATCAATCAGCACATTGCCCAGGTCAAATATCACGGCTTCTATAGATTGTCCGGACATTAGTTGCTGCTATCCTTTCTCTTTTTGAACAGGTCCAGGAACCTGTCTTCGTACTCTTTATAGACGTTCCATTTATCCAGTTCTACCTTTAACTCGTTGGCTTTTGTTATATCACTCTGGGCGGCCAGGAAGAGCTGGTCAATCTTTTCTTTTATCGAAGCGGGCAGTTTGGTAAGCTGGGTTAATGATTTTTTTATCTTCTCAATATCCTCTTCTCCTATGGGCCCGACCGTAGAATCCAATTTTAGATAATCAAGCAGTTTGTTGATTTCCTCCTCCATAACCTGCGCCTGCTCAATGAGCCCGGAAAAATCAATCTCTATATTCAATATCCTGCCCATGGCGTTTAAGACCGCATAAGATGCCCTGGGGTTTTCAATCTGAATTGTATAAAGCGGGATTTCTCCGAGCAGGCAAAATCCCCCCAGGCCTTCTTTTTTGGCCATGCCTAAAAATAAACCGTTCATGCCGCTGATTTGGCCTTCGCTCAAAAGGTTGAGCCCGTATTTCTTTAAATCGTTGTTTAACTGCTGCGTTGTCCCCGCAAACCATACGGCGGGGCTCTGGTTATGGTCTATGGCCTGCGGCATGGAAGCGAAGGTGGCAACTTTATTAACATTAAGGTTCTTGGCGGCGTGGATGATTTCCCTGCAATAATCCTGGGCCTTGGATAAATCCGGCTGGGCATTGCTGAGAAAAATAACCAGGTCTACCCCTTCACATTTCCCGCCGCGTTTGGCGCGGGGGTTCTTCCAGTAATAGAATTTTCCATAAGGCAGCTCCGGTATGCTCAAGATGCCGTTCTGTATAACGCTTGCCGTAAAATAGAAAAAATCGTGGGGAAGGAATTCGGCGAACTCTTCGGCTTTGAGCTTCTCGATCAGATATCGCGCAGCCTTAAAAGCCACTTCTCCCATTCCCGGCCAGGCACAGATAAGGTAGGGGTTCTTCAGCTTGGGTTTCTTGCGCACCTTGCTTCTTTCCATCGCCTTTTTCTCCTTTACCGGATGGGTCTCGCATCTTGAGCCGGCGTGCTAAACGGCGGCTCTTTATTCGTCGAGAACCGCACTCTCGGTTAAAAATGATAAAGTTTCAAAAATCTCTCTAAAACAAGGGCCCCTTTGCATAAACTGCCTATTTTAATATATTCATCAGCCGAATGCGCGCATCCTTCCTGGCCAAAGCCGGTGGCAACTGCCGGTATATTTTTATCCTTAAAAAATGTAATCACGGTTGCCCCTTCTGAGCCTCTTATCTGCGGTTTGACTTTGAATTGGCGCATAGCCAAAGCCAGGTAATTTACCAGTGGATGATTGCTTTCTATGCAGTAAGGTTTTTGAATCCCTTCGACTTCAATTTTGAATCTCGGCGAGTGTCTGCCGGCAGCCTTATTGAGGTATTTTAAAATTTTCTCTGCCGAATCACCCGGCAAAAAACGGAAATCCAGCTCAAATTCACACCAGTCCGCCACGATATTGACTTTATCCCCTCCCCTTATAGTGCCAATATTCATGGTCGCCGGCCTTAGGTACTTATCCCGGCGGGAACCTGCCTTGCGGCTCTTTAGATCTTTGAGTATCTTTAAGGCAATATCAATGGCATTTACGCCCAGCCAGGGATAAGCACCGTGCGCTCTCCTGCCCTGGATCTTTACTTTAACGTGCAGCAGCCCTTTCTGGGTAATAATGATATTGAATTCATCGGCATCTAAAATCAAGGCGGCATCCGGCTTTAATACCCCCTTATCCAGAAGCGGTATTAACCCTAAGCCCGAACCTGACTCCTCGTCCGCTGTTGCAGCCAGGATTAGATTATAACCCAGGGCGACCCTGTCTTCGGCAAGGCTATTGATAACCTCGATGGCGGCGGCTAAATTCCCTTTGCAATCGGTAGCTCCCAGCCCGTATATCCTGTCTTTATATATCCTGCCGGAAAACGCAGGGACGCTCCAGCGGGCGCCTGCCGGCACGGTATCTAAATGCGGGCTGATAAGAAGGGATTCATTTTTATCTCCTTTTAAGGTAACCAGGAGGTTAGAGCGCCTTTTCTGGAACTCGTGGATCCGAATTTTGAGCCCCAGCCCCGATAGATAATCTTTAATAAAAGAGACGATCGGGAATTCATCGCTGCCGGGGTTTTGGGAATCGATTTGAATAAGTTTTTGCGTAAGTTTAATCAGCCGGTTTTTATTTATCATATTTAAAACCAGGTGGGCAAAGATGCCAAAAAGATTAAAAAGAGGTGTTAACTAATATACCACAAGCATGCAGATAATGAAAGTAAAATTAGGGGCAAAAGCCGTTTAAAACGCAAGATTTAAGAGCGGGACGCAGGCAGCTCTGCGCTTAGTTCAAGATGCAGATTTCTGCCTTAAGGGGCAAGCTGAGCATCTGGGATTATTTTTCAGGCAGAATTCCTTCCCCAGCCTGACTAAAAGGGCATGGTATTCATTAAACAGCCCGGCGTCATTCTTCAGATTTCCCGTAAACAGCTTTTGTATTTCTTCATAACCCGCATTATCGTTTATAAAACGGTGCCGCAGGAGTATCCTTTTCGTATATGCATCAACGACAAAAACAGGCCTGTTCAAAGCATACAGCAATATGGAATCCGCGGTTTCCTGCCCTATGCCGTTTACCGAAAGAAGCTTAAGGCGCAGCTCTTGCGTATCTTCCAGAGACATCCTCCTGATGCTGCCTGCGTAATTTAAAAGAAAAAACTCCAGTAACGCAGCCAGCCGGACTGCCTTAATATTATAATACCCCGCTGGCCTGATAAGGCTGGCGATTTTTCTTCGGGAAGCTTTTGAAAGCTTAAGCGCGGATAATAATTTTTCTTTCTTGAGATTGCGGATCGCCAGTTCTACGTTGCTCCAGCTCGTATTCTGCGTAAGGATCGCCCCGACCATGACCTCAAAAGGAGTCCGGGCCGGCCACCAGCGCTGCGGTCCGAAACAGGAGTATAATTTTTTATAAATTGCATAAAAATCGGGTTTCATTCCTGGAGTTCAAAAGGATTGTAGCCATAGTAGGCAAAAAGCGTGTAGGCCGTGCCTGCGACAGAACCCGTGGAGCTGCCTTTAGGCGTCATCCATCCGTGTCCGGTATCGGCAAAATCCTGGGTGGCATAGGGCAGGCAGCTTTCGCCCTGGCCTGACGGAGAAGGGCTTGAGATAATCATATTAACCAGGTTAGCCAGGTATTCCTGGGCTTTCTCCTGGTAGGCCTTGGCCCTGGCAGGCATCCCTTTCTTACGATAAAAATCGGCCATGATGCGAAAAGAGATCACCATCTGGGCTGTCCATTCCGAAGAAACCACCGCGCCCCTGGCAATGTTTTTCTGGGCGGCAAAGTCAAAACCCCTGATCTTAACTGTCTGGCCGTCCGGCCTGACATAAGATACTTCTGCCGAGCAATTCTGCTGGGCAAACGACATTATCCGGTCGGGGTCCATGCCTATTTTCTCCAATTTTTCCGGCCCGATAGCAGCGATGGACCAGGCATAAGTATCGGTGGCAATGGTAGAATCGCCTTTGCCGCGCTTTACGGGGATATCCGCCTTATCATAGGTGTGCGTAACCAGCCAATTCAATACCTTATCCCGGGCTCTGGCGTATTCTTCTTTATTGGTCATCTTATAGAGCATGTTAAAAAAGGCGTAGGCATCCAGGTTGTGTTCGGTAGAATACCAGCTGACCTGCGGCCCGCCGCGGATGCCGCCGTCCTGGTCTTCATTTTCTAAATTGATGATATAGCGGGCGATTTCCTCGGCTAACTTTAAATAACTTCTGTCTTGGGTCCTCTGGGTATACTGCGCTATTGCTATACCCAGCCAGATATTCGGCCCGCTGTGGATGATGAATTCAGCAGGCAGGCCGTCATTAGCATAATAGGCGTTTAAAAAAGCCCCGTTTACGCGCTTGGCCTTCCTGTCAAAGAAGTCGATTATTTTTTTTGCCCGCTCAAAATCAGACAGATATGTGAAAAGCTGAATAACCAAAGACTGGTCGTATATAAAAGCCCAGTTGGGGAGGTCTCCGTCCCCCTCAAAACTCATTACCAGGCCGGTGCGCGGATTCTGGTGAATTTTCAGCCACCCGTACATCTTATCGAAATTTTCTTTCTCTAAAGTGACTTTCTTTTTCTCCAGATCCTGGAGTTCAACGCTGGCTGCTTCTTCTTTGCGCTCTAAATTGGTCAAGCGCTCCTGCAAGGTGGATTTATCCTGGGTTAATTTCTGTATAAAAGAATTCAGCTCGTTTATCTTGCTGGCTTCCTCCTTTGTGACTTTTTCCTTTTCCTTTGTCGCTTTTTCCTTTTCCCTGTCCAGTATCTGGATATGTTGCTGCAAAGACTGGATTTCAGACTGCAGGTTATCTTTATCCCGGCTGATCTGGCTTATTTTCTCCCTGGCCGCCCTGGAATCCTGCAAAACGCTTACCAGCTTGCTGACCAGGGCTTTATTACCCTGGATTAACCTGAAATTAAAATAGGCGTTGAACCCGAAAGCTAAACCCAATAAAACAATCAGGATTAATGCCGTGGGTGCAAAGAATTTTTTAGTTAAGGCATAGCGCATAATCCTGGAATTCTCGGATGGATTGATATTTTCATAACTTAACCCTATTAGATACCGGTTAAGCTGCCCGGGTATATCTTTAATCCAGGCGATTTTTGCTACTGCTTTTACCGGGTGCCTTGCTATAGGCATCTCTATCTCCAGGGATATTTTTACCTTATGAGCTCTAAGCAAAACCGCCTGTTCTTCTTTTAAATTATTGACCTCAAGGCAAATGCCGCCTTTGCTGATATCGCTGGTAAAGCCCTGAATCCAGTCTGACATCAAGGTGCTTGCGTCAAGGCCAAGGAGGCGGAATTGGACCGGGAATACCGAATCCAAACGTACGTATTTCCTGCGTTCCGCAGACAAGGTTTCTTTCTTACCCAGCATCTATTTTGCCCTTTCCAGGATTATCCTCTGCTTGGCTTTCTTGGCCAGGATTTCATACGCCCTTTTAAACAGCGGGTACTGATCCTGGCTGATGGTTTCTGTTTTCATCTCCAGCTTCTGATGGAACTGTATCACATTATTTTTGCGGGTGTATTCTGCCGTAAAATTCAACCAGGGATTATCCTCGCTAACATTCTCCGGTATATATTTTATATTAAGCCCTTGCGGTATCTCAATCTCGACAAGGCTTTCCCTGCTTTCCAGAAGCCCAAAATCCACGGGGTAACTGCGCTCATCTTTAGCCACTATGGAAGCATCGAACTCGGATAGCTGCGGCAGGATGCGAAACCTTCCGGCAACAGTAAAATATTCCGGGCCCAAGAACCTGTATTTCAATATTACCGGTTTATTGAGGTTATAAAGATTTTCTATCTTATAACTCTGTAATCTTGCGCCTATGGATACCTCCTGTATCTTTTCTTTCAACTTATCTTCAATCAACTCCGGAGGTGTATAAAGCAACCAATAACGCTGGATCTGTTCATAAACTCCTTGCGTAAAAATATCCTTTTGGGCCTGTATCTGTTCACGGCCATTGATCTTTATGTTCAATATCTGTTTTACGGAATTGTGCCTGGCCGGATATAAAGGCGTTTTTTCAACAGCGTAGCCGTTCTCTTTAAAAAGAAGCACCTTGCGTTTCTGGTCGGCTGCAGGCAAGTCCCCTAAAGAGCAGGTTTCGGCGGTAGGGTCGAGAAATACCGTCTTTCCTTTTAAAGATACCGCGGCAATGCAGTGATTAAAAAGAACCGATGGAAAATCCGGATTCAGGTCGTAATAGTCACGGGTGGAGATAAGCACCGGCCAGCTCTTAAAGCCCGCTTCTTTTAACATCGTAACCAGGAGTATAGACTGGTCTTTGCAATCCCCGTATTTATTCTTGAATATATCTTCTGCCTGATGCGGCTCGTAACCTGCCTGGCCGTATTCCACCGCTACATAACGGATCTCTTTGGCGCAGAAATTGTAAATTGATCTGATCCTGGCTTCTGCGGAAGACTGGTTAGCAGTCAATTGCCTCACTTTCTGTCTTATCGCAGCCGAAGGCTTTATCTTATCTCTGGCTAAAGCCCACCACCAATCATAGACCTGTTCCCAGGAAGAAAAACTGGATATAAGAAAGGCCGGGTTTATCTCTGCCTCGGGCGGCATATTGGCCTCGGGGATTATCTGCGGGATATCTTTAAAATGCCAGCTGTATATTAAGCGTCCGTCTTTATCCTGGCGGGTTGGCTTCAAGACCGCTGTGAAATTATTGTACCTGTCATTTAATATTTTTATATTTACGGCTCTATCCTGCGGCACTTCTAGAACAAATTTTTCCGCGATAACCGGATCTGCAGACTGCACCGAATAAGCCAAGACAAAATCTTTTTTATTAATGAGCTGGCTGCGGTATATTTTCAGTTTGTATTCAATAACCGAACCCGCGCTGATTTCCGGGAAAGAAATGATAAAAACGCGGGCGTTACTATAAAGAGGGAAGTTAAGGTATTTGGAGACGTCGCGCATATGGCTTGCCCCTACGTCCATCACTGTGCCGTCCGGCCTTATGGTACGGGCGTATTCCAGCTCTACTTTTTCATAAGTGGAATCGTAATCTATGTGGCTTTCGGAAAATCTCTCTTTACCGCGCTCATTAAGTATCTTGACTAGGTAATGCACTTCGGATACCTGGGTGTTGTCCTGCGTAACCGAAATTTTTTCATCGGCCAGCAGTATAAGCGCCCCGGCCTGGGGATACTCCCTTGTTCCGGCTGCCCCGGAGATAATAGCACTTATAACAGGGTTCAGGCGTTTTATAGACAACTGCCCTGCCTGCGTCCCTATGGCGTTCAGCCTCTGGCGGGCGAGCAAGGCAAACCCTGAAGAAGATATCCTTTTATAGATATCCTTTGCCCGGTCAAAAAGGTTGAGTTTTTCGCAGGTCAGCCCGTAATAATAAAGGTACTCCTCATCCTCGGGGGCACTCCTGCTGAACACCTCCAGGGCATCGGTAAAATTTCCCAGGCGATAATAAGAAAGGGCCAAGAACTTCCTGGCGAGGGGGATATCAAGGCCTTGAAGTGTATTTATCGCCTCTTTGAATTCTCCGTGGGAATAGTATAATTGGCCAAGCCCCAAGCGCAATTTACCAGGATCCTTTGCCTTGGGGATCATATCTTTGTACAGTTCAACTGCCCGCCGGTAATAACCTTGTGATTGCTCGACATAATATTGAAGCCGGGCATTTTCGTCTTCCCGGCTATAACCGCATAAAAGCCAGGAGATAGAGCCGATAAGGAGTAGCGCCAAAGCGAATCTCTTGATTCTTATTCCCATTTTAATGATATTTGTAGTAAGCATTGCAGGTGCCTTCAATGGAAACCATGCACGGGCCGTAGGGATTTTCCGGAGAGCAGATTTTTCTAAATAAAGGACATTCATCCGGAGTAATCAAGCCTTTGATAACCTGTCCGCAGCGGCATAATTTTTGTTTTTGGCTTAAGCCGACATGTTTTATCTTAAGCGGCATGACTTTTTCCGCATCGAATTCTAAAAAATCGTTTTTCAGCTTCAACCCGCTTCCCGGGATCCTGCCCAATCCGCGCCAGACATCATCGCTCTCCCGGAATACCGCAGAAATAACTCTTTGGGCTTTAAAATTCCCTGTTCTTGTTACTACCCGGCTGTATTGGTTCTCTACAAGCGCCTTTTTATTAACTATCTGGCGTACAAGAAAATATATCCCTTCTAAAATATCCAGCGGCTCAAATCCTGCCACGCAACAGCCGACCCCGTATTTCTCAGGGGCAAACTCATACGGTTTTGTCCCAATTATGGCAGAGACATGCCCCGGGCATAAAAACCCGGAAAGATTAAGCCTTTTATCCCGCAGCAGGTAGCTCATGGCCGAGGGGATGGTTTTTAGCGAGGGAAAAAATAAAAGGTTTCTCAATTTTTCTTTTTTTGCCTCCATGATACTTAAGGCGATGGTGGAGGCTGTAGTCTCAAAACCTACCGCTAAAAATACGATCTTATGTTCCGGCTTTTTTCTGGCCAAGGCAAGCGCATCCAGCGCAGAATACGCCACCAGCACATTGCCCTTGCCGGCCCTTTCTTTCTCCAGCGTAGAGGTTGTCCCGGGCACCCGCAGCATATCCCCGAAAGTAACGACAATGGTATTACCCTGCCGGGCATAAGCAATGGCCTTATCAATATATTCCTGGCTGGATACGCAAACCGGGCATCCCGGTCCGGCGATAAAATTTAAATTACCAGGCAATAGCTTATCCAGGCCGAACCTGAAGAAATTCTGGGTATGCGTACCGCAGACCTCCATAATATTGATGCCGTATCCAGGAGTCATCTCCCTTATGGCCGCGGCGGCTCTGTGGATCAGGTTTGCCTTACGGAATTCATCAATGTATTTCATTTATTAAACGCAAGGTCTGGCGCGCCTTTTTAGGGTCAACTTTCTCAATGGCAAATCCGGCATGCACGATCACATAATCTCCGATCTCGATCCCCGGGACCATTTCTATATTTACGCGGCGCATAAGCCGGCCGGTCTCAACCTCCGCAAAGCCGGCGTTGATCTTTTTTATTCTCATGGGGATACCCAAACACATTCTCGCTTCTCCTGCTCCCAGCGCTGGCCTTACCGGCCGGCCGGAGAAAAACCAGCTATTACCGCCTGCCCCAGGGAGATCCCGGAATCGCTGCATGATAATCTGCGCGGGGCAATTATTGAAAATTTATTCTTATATAATAAATCTAAAACCAGGTTTAGTAAAAGGTTATTTTGGAAAACTCCTCCGGAGAGGACTACCAGATTTATGCCGTATCTCTTCCTCAATATCAAGCACATCTCTTGCGCCATCCGGGCGATAGCAACATGAAAATAATGAGCTATTTTTTCTTTCGGTTCCCCCCGTTTTAAATCTTTGACTATCGCCTTAAAAATGGCCGCGGGGTCAATAATATGCACGCCTTTGCTTTCAAATATGCGGAAATGATAACCTGCCCGGCTTAACGGATTATAAAGGCCGGCGCAATCCTGCAGCTCTATCGCCAATTGCGCCTGGAAATCTATCTTCTGTTTCTTAAAAACGAGACAGGCCGCAGCATCAAAAAGCCTGCCCATGCTGCTTGTCATAGGGCAATTAAATCCGGTAAGATACATTTGCTTTAATAGCCGCCATTCATTCTTTTTGATTATTTTCACGGCATCAATGTTTAAATTTAAAAAGGCGTCTTTATATAACTGGTACAGCCAGGCTGCAGCTAATCTCCAGGGCTCTAATATCGCCCTTTCGCCTCCCAATAGCGGGATCTCCTGCAAGTGGGCTTTTCTTTGAAAACCTCTGTAATCGCATAATAAAAATTCCCCTCCCCAGATGCGTCCGTCGCTCCCCAGGCCTGTGCCGTCAAACGCAACCCCGATTACTTCCTGATTCTTCATTTGATTATCCGCCATAACTGAGGCGATAT
>JAQTNM010000009.1 GCA_028713875.1 Candidatus Omnitrophota bacterium
GGAGAAGCAAGAAAGAATGTTGAGGCTGCAAACGATAATTTATGGCAGGAGAAGACCAGGCGCAGCGATAAAGAAGTCTGGAGCAAGGTCCAGGATTATTACCTGCCGGAATGGGGTGAGATATTTGAAAGCGTGCGCGGCAGAAAGCCGCTCAACAAGGAAGAGCTCTATCATTTCATGACTATAGGCAATACCCCGGTCAACCAGTTAGTTCTTGCTTTTACCGGAGCTGAAGAGTTAGGGAAACGCAACATTAATTCTCAGATAGCCACTTCCGATGGACTGGCCACGATTATCACCAATTTCAAATTAAGGAACGGCCAGGATAAAGTTGTGCCGTACGATTACCTGAAAACGCCTACAATAGTGAAAGAGACACCTGCCATACCGGAACAGCGCCAGTTTCAGGCAGAACCCGTTTATATCGGCCCTAATACTTATTATGACGTCAATACATATTCTACCGGCGGAAGTGAAAATCCTTATGCCGGCCCATCATACGCTTTGTCTTACGCGGATATCAATTCCGGTCCTGAGCTGGCAGCCGGGCTTTATTACAATACTGCCAGTCCTGTAGAGATGTGGAAAGAGCAGATTACTGCGCAAGGCCAAGACAGCCAAAAATTTGAACCTGGCCTTGAAGAAATGGGAAAGCTTTATGAAAAAGACCTTAACCAGGTCCAGGATTTGTCGGTCAGTAAATACGCCTATGTTGACGGCGAGACTGAGACTTATTTATTAACCCGCCTTCCGATATGGAGAGCCAAGGCAGGCTATGATCTTGATACTAAAAGCCTGGCTCCAACTGCAAGGTTTGGCAGGACCCAGGACTATCTATATGACCAAAATGAGATCATAAACAAGGTTAAAGGCGCTGCGGCAGATAACCCGGAATTAGCTTCTTCCTTGAAAGATGCCAGGGTTTCTTCTTATAAAGGGCAGGGCTTAATTAATACGTCAGATTTTGATGCTTATTCCAACCCTGTTTATGAAGCGAATATAACGCCAAAAATAGCGGATAAGACCGGTTTAGGGCTGGAATCGCAATTTGAAAAGGCTGTTAAAGTTGAAGGCCGGCTTGGAGATGACGATGATTATGGCGTTCCCGTTGCGGAAACCAGAGAAGATGCGGTTACCAGGATATTCCCTGCAAATACGCCAAATACGCTTCCTACCGTGTCAGTCCCCAGTCCTTCAGAAGACGCACGTAAAGCAGCCCAGGGAGCTACCTTGCACCGCGGTGGACTTCAAAATGTGATACCCGGTAATGGTGTTATGCCTATTGGAGAATATGACGTTTATGGCACCTCAGATAAGCTTGACAGTAAAATTAAAAAATAGCTTCAAAAATGTCCAATCTAATCAATATATTTGACCTTTTAATCAAAAAATTACCCAATTTACTCAATAAAAATCTTAAATTTATAGCTGTAAAATATGGATTTTGTGTTTTGCCTCTAAATTTTGATAATAAATCAAGAAATGCCAGAAACTATAGAAAATAGCTTCAAGAATGTCCAATCTGTGGATTATAAGTTTAAATGAAATAAGAAGGAAAACTTGTTTTTGAGGTTAAAACGCAGAATCAAAAATTTCTTAATTAAATGAGTTTATTCCTTTTGCTCAAAAACCGCAGCCTCAAGAAAAGACCGGGGTTTGGATGCGTAGATAATCCGGCTGCAGAGCTTCAGATCTTAGGCCGGTTAAGTTCTATTTTGCTCTTTTAAATGCCTAAGCTTAGCCAAAAAGAGCCAAAATTGTTAGTAAAAATCAGGCTTTTTAACCCCTGATAGTTCCAGAAAGTATATAAAAGAAAACGCTATCTTTTGAAGCAAATTTATGCTTGACATATAGGTATTCAAATGTTATATTTTAACTACAAAAGCACAAGGGTAACGAATAGGCAAAGCCTGAGTGATCAGGCGACGCAAAGCCACGGAACTTTAAATCTTCCAAAGTCAGCCGGGTTGCCGAATACCGACGAAGAAGTTGATGTTTGACAATCCGGTCTTTGTTTTAAAAGCTTCTTAAGTTGTTTTTAAAAGAATTAATTAATAATCCATGAAAAGCGTAAAGTTAAACGCAAAGAAAAACGTGCAGACGTTAGGGGTAAGGGGGAAACTTTGTTTTTTATCTTACAATATAGGTAAAATATAATGATAGAAAAAGAGGCCCTCGGGTCCGAACCCAAAATTGAAACCGTAACCACAAAAGAGCATTTCAAATCCAATTTCAAGAGTTGGATTAGGATTGTAGCTCTTATAGTAGTTGCGGTTTTTTTGCCTGAACAGGTAGCCCAGGCCGTGCAATATGACCCGGCTGTGCTCTGGCAGAAACCAGTGGTTTTTACGCCTTCCTACCTTAAGGACATAAAGCAAGTTGATTTGCCCCTAGCCATAAGGAATATCCTTGGCGACATTGCCAATAAGCCCATATCTGAAATCAAGATCTCCCCTACCTTAAGCGTCAAACTAGAGAAACCCGTTAATATTTCTCCCAAAAAAATAGAAGAGCTTTATCATTGGTTGCAGGGCAGGCCCTGCGGCTCCAAGGCGTTATATGATTTTCTCGCTTATAAGGGCCTTGATGTGGCTGAGCAGGATATAGCGGTGATGGCCCTGTCCATTGATATATTGAACGGGGTGGTCAAGCCGGAAGGCGACCCTAAGGTGATCAAAAACTCCCTGTTAGCTTTATCCAAGGCCTCAGAGTTCTTTGGTGCCAAGCTTTACCCAGTTAAGATTGATGCCGCGGCCTTGGCGGATGAAGCGGTTTTAGCGGAAATAACTCCTTTCCTGGCCCATTTAAAAGGCGACCATTATATCCTGGTAACCAAGGTTGGGCAGGATAAGGTATATTTCAGCGACCAGCATAAAGAGGAATTCCTGCCTAAGGCAAGGTTCCTGGAAGAATTTTCAGGATATGCCCTGGTCAGCCAGCTTATTTCAGCCCTTACCTTGCTTAGCCCTGAAGAAGCCAGCCGAGTAAAAGGCGCAGGAGACTGGGGAGGCACCGGCTCCAGCAGGTATGATGACTGGAGAAAGCGCACCATTTCCCAGAACAACTACCAGGCTTATAATCCCAAAACAAGCTATGCTACCCAGAGCATTACATTCGGGACCAATAATGCCAACATTAACCTCACCAAGCCCATAGTTTCAGATCTGGCCACCATTAATTTGAATGTTTATGATTATTCCTCCAGCACTCCCAGGGTAGCCACTTACCAGAATATTTTAGGGACCCAGACCCTCTGGAAAAGCGACGTCAACCGGGATATCGCCTGGCACAATAACTGGCTAAGCGAAAGCACCATAAAGGCTTATTATCAGAATAACAAGTTAGTGGAAGCGCGTTACCAGGGCAAGGCCCAGACCGAGATAAGGACCCAGGGTAACATTGATAAGTGGCTTGAGAACCTGCCGGTAACCGGAGAGACCGGCGGTAGCCTGAATACAGGTGATTATAAAGGTTATGTTTATAATGCGGGGGATTATCCATATCAAGCCAAGGTAGAAAACACAGGAAACACAGTTACCTGGAGCGCGCCGTTTACAGGCGCAGTGGATATTAAGGTCGGCATGAGCCCCTGGGAGATTGCTTTTCGCCAGCAGCTGACTGAGAAAAACTATAATGTTAACGGCGTACAATATAGACCGGTTTGGAATTATGCGCCATACGGTAATACTATTCGGAACCCCCAAAGAGCAGAAGAACAATTCCCTTCGCTAAACAAGGACGGATCCAGCCCAGGCCCTAGTTTCTTCAGAGCAACTGATTTCGGGCCGGCACAAGCTAATTTCTTCCAGGTCAGCCCGTTAAAGAATAACACTATTGTGCCTATCCAAGGAGCAGGGGTTGGCCAGTTTTCCGTTTATTTTGATAACACCGGTTTACGCGCCCGCGAAGGAGACTATATAGAGTGGGGACACAAACGTGAAACATACATTATCCCTCAATCAAGAACAGAAAAGGCATTTGGATTTACTCCGACAGATACGCGCGAGATTATGCGCGCGTTTACTTTGGGCCAGGCGGCTGATAATCGCTCATTGACAATTCAGCCTTTTGGCCTTACGGCAATAAATATGGGCCGCGGTGATGTGCATTACATTGCGGCAGGCAGCCAGAGCATAGATAAATTAGGCACAGCTGACAAGCGGTTTACCTTACCCCTGTCAAACAATAACTGGAATATTGCTTTTGATGAATTCAACCAGCCAAAGATCAAAGACCTTATAAGCGCAGCCCCGTCTTATTTAAAGGCCGGTCCTGCCGATAATCTGGCCTACGATGCTTCGGGAAAGCTCGCTATTGATAGCCACGGCTATGATATCATGGGTAAGCTCGTAGGCAAGGGGAGTTTGAAAGTTGCTGAATTGCGCGCAGATGAAAGAGGGTATCTTAACGAGATCAAAGGCATAAAAGGTAATTTGGTTGACTTTTATGTTCCTGCGCCTTCGCCTGACCAGCAAATTACAGATACGGGCATTAAAAATTTTAGCAACAATACGTCATTCAAAGTCCCGGCGCGTGTTGAAACCAGCGCCCTGGCCCCCGGCTTTAATAATTATAGCGCAGAAAAAGACGATTATTTTATCAACTTCTCTGTAAATGAAAAGGGGTTTCAGTCCAGGATTTTTGACCCGGGAGCAGAGCATTATATAAAAGGCAAGGTAGATTTATGGGAACGCCAGCTTACGCCTACGATAAAAGATGGCCGCATCCAGATCACCGAGGGCGGGGCTTTTATCCAGCGCGGCGTGACTGCAACTGCGCCGCAGGCGGTATTTTCAAGATACGGCCTTGCCGTTGACTACGGCGGTAAAGTCGGCATCATAAATATTGCAGCTCAATCCCCGGCCAAGAGTGAAACTTTCAAAGGCGACTTAGCGGGCAAGCTTACTTATGTAGGCAGGGCTAATGATTTCAGCAGGACCTTCGGGGCACTGGAAGAGAGAGGCAGCAAGGTCCAATTCATCGGCGTTGATAAGCTGGTGTCAGATTATCAAAACAAAATAGTCCCCTCCACTATCGCGACAAAACAGAGATTAGTAGTTCCTCTGGAATCGAGCCTGACGGTTGTAAAAGAAAACCCTGATTTTATTACCAGGCACTATGAAGATTATGCCGCGCCTCTCCAGAAAGGCTATGGCCATGTAGCCAGCGCTATTACAGTGGACCAAAAGCAGTTTAAAGCGGTTGGTACCGCTATGCAAAGCACAAGCCTTGGCTTTACCCGCGACTTTGCCAAGGACGCTGCTACTGGTGCAAAAACCTCCTATTCTTTCGGCACAGGGAAAATAGGCAGCTTTGAGGGGTTGGATTCAAGGGAATGGGTTTATAGCGATTATTCCCAGAAAGACAAAAGAAGGTTTAGCGCCGCTGTAGTTACCAATCTTTTTGCCACCATAAAACCGGAGTTTAAAGATACAATCAGGCTGCCTGAAATCAGGCAGGATGAGCCGATGAGGGCGGCTGATTTTGAACAGGGGACAATTAAACCGTTGCTTGAGGGTCTGGGAGCCGCCAAGGTTTTTGAGGCAAAAGACTTTGACCGTTTCTTGCCTGGGGCAGAAATAGATAAGAATACCACTTACCAGTCCAGCGTAAGCGTAAATAATCTTTTGGAGGCGCAGGGAGCCGTAACTTATAACGATGGCTTAAAATCCTGGGGGATCATCGCCGCAGGCTCTGCTGCCGAGCCCCTTATTTATACCGCAGTGAATGTCAAGGCAAAGGACCTTGTTTTCTCCGCAAAACAGGATAATAGCTGGCAACAGGGAAGGTTTGCCAATGTCTCCGTAAGCAGCCCTGTCAGTATTCTTGAAATTCCCGGCTCAAGAGGTTTTGATATTACTGGTAAGCAATGGCTTTCCGGATTTAACGACAGTGACGCGGTTTATAAAGCTACTTTTATCTCTAACCCGCAGTCTCTCTTTTCTTACGAGCGCGGAAAATCATACATAGGATTAAATGATAATGGATTATATCTTTACGGCTCAGCAATAGGAGAAGTTGCTTTTGAGGGCAAGAAGATCGCGCTGGATCCGGTTGAGGCCCAGGAGAAAGTCAAACAGCTGGGGCCTCCCGGCGATGGCCTGCTTGCTGACGGCAGAGGCAATATCGGTAATTTTGAAGTCATAGCAAAGGATACATACAACAATTTCCAAGATAAATTTAATAACTTTTCTATTTTTAAGGCAGCGCAAGATAAGAACCAGGCCATACCCGTTATCTTTGACCCGGCAAAAGAGCTCCTCGGTCCGGCAATTACCCGCGGCACAACCTATTCGTTCACTAAAGACGGAGCGCCTGAGCCGATGACCGGCTTGTGGGTTAAGCCCCTTGATGAAAACAAGCCCGGACAGATTAGCTATAAAGATTCTATCACATTTGACGGATGGCAGAATTTAGGCATAAAGCTGCTTCTTAAACAGGATTTAAAGAGCGAGGCTTTTGATGGCGGCATAGTAAACAGGATGCTGACCACTGCCATAGAATTTGGCGATAAGCATCTTTTAACCTGGGTTCCGGGAAAAGATGCTGATTCAGGGTGGTGGAAAGTAACCGGCGCAGATAGCTTAGAGCAAGCGAACAAGCTAGTCGGAAGCGAAATCCGTTTCCTGCAGAAGCCCGGCACAGCCCTTAACACAGTCCTAAGCGCCGAATTCAAGGCAATCGCTGGCGCAGACGGCAGCACAATTATCGATCCGTCGGTAAATTCCCCGGTTCTAAAAGCAGATATCACCTCCCTTAAATTCCTGGCTGATCAGCAGAACAAGGATACCTATATTATTGACCTGGCCGGCAGAGGCAAGATTTACAATACTAGGGTGTTCGCTAATGTGGACGGTAAAATTAAGGAGGGCATCCTGCGGGCCGGCGAGAAGTCAATGGTTATTACAGACTTTGAGAATGGTGCGATATTCAATGATGCGGGGCAAGATTCTGCTCAGGCCATCCAGCCTTTCAGTGCTCCTTATGCTTCGGATTTACGCATGCAGGCGCGCAATTCACCTGCCGGAAATATACTTTTGGACGGCAATTTTGAATTTACCCTCTCCGGCAAGAGCCTTGACCCCAATCTCAATTTGGGCATGGGCGCGCATATTGATTTTGTAGAAGATATAAAGAAAGTAGCCGCCATTTCTCCCGGCACTGAAACCCGGCCGCTTATACAAGGCAATGAGACTGCAGGCAGGGTAGATACTTATTTAGGGTTACAACTTGACACGATTAAAAAAGGCACCCAGCTTGAATTCGGCCAGAAGGACAGGAATCAATTGGGGGGCATGCGCATCGGCGCAGGTAATGATTTTATTACGCCTTCAGTTAAAGGCCAGGGCTCACTTTATCAATATTACTACAATTTAGAAGGTGTTCTCGGAGGCATGTCAGCCAGTAAGCTCTCATTTAAGGATTTAGTGGCTATCCATACCGCAGGCATAGAAGATAACCCCATCGTTATCTATACTAAAAATAAGAAAGAGGTATATTCTGACACTGTTTCCCTTATTAAGGATAAGGAAGGCAAAAAAGCAGCAGCAGTTTCCTCAACGGATGAACTTATTGAGATCGGTCAGGACGCCTATACCTTCCGGTATGAAGCTCTGCCGGTTTTAAAGGATGTGCATGTTGAACTTAATGAAGGCCCGGTAGGCCAGCCCAAATTTAAGGATATTGCCTCGCAGAACGCAGTGCTTTATGATCCCATCAAGGGAGATAATATGCTCGCCTTTGCTTTAACCAGAGCAGACTGGTATCGGGACCAGCGCGCCTCTGATAAAGAAGATTCTTTCTTGTTCCTTTTTAAAGACCCTGCCTCCTGGACAGAGGCGCATAAGGCCATTCTCTTTAATAATGTTTTAGGCAATCCCATTATCGGAGGCCAGTTAGCCAAATTCGTTCCTTTAGCCGGTGAGATATTTAAAAATGGACTTAAGGTAGATAATAGGATTATTTCCGCAGCTTCATTAATAGGCCAGGAAAAAGACTCTTCATTGATAACCGCTAACCAGTATGGCTTAGCCAAGATCGGCGCAGATACCAATTTCTGGGTGACCTCAAATGATTTCAGCTTTTCCGCTAGGGTAGTCAATGATAAGGGAGAAACGGTCTTTTATAAGGAGAAAAACCTTAGGGGTCCGGAAAGGCCGGTCCATGGTCCGCCTCCTATTAACGGCGAGAATCTCCCGCAGCCCTATAAGATAGGAGAGTTTAACGAATACAAAGCGGCAATGGCCACCCTCTTAATCCAGAATTTATCTAAAGATAACCGGGCCTCTTCTTTGGTTGAGCGGCTAAAAGAGGCAAAATCCCTCCTGGAAAGTAATGATAATAAGGATAAAGAACTGGGCGCAATGAGGCTTGCCAATGCCGTTGAAGATTATAATACCTATATAAACGCCGGGGCGAACATTAAAGCGCTGGATGAGCTTAAGGAAAAGATCAATGGACAGAAAGGCACTGAAGCCATTTCAAACTTGATTGAACAAGCCAAGGCCAGCCTGAAAGCCGGCAAAGACACCAAATGGATTATTGACCAGCTGGATACCGAGCTTATTAAATACCGCATACAGGAGTTACAGGGGGCTCTCGCTGAAACATTCAGGAATGACGAGCACAATGCCTACAAGCTGGAAACACACAGGCAATACATTGATAAGCTGCAGGGTATATGGAATCGGGTAAAAGGCACCTGGAATACCAAGGATTATCTGGAACGTTCCAGGCAGAAGAAGGAGATCTGGAAAGATTTAACGGCGTTAGATAACAACATCCAGCGCCGTGTCCTCACAAGCAGGTGGGCGGAATTAAAGAGCAGTATGGAGATGCGTAATGAGGACGGGCCTGCGGAGAGAGAAGATAAACTTAATGCGGCATACCTGGCTTATTTCAAGGATGGCAAGGACCTCGTTCTCAAGGATATCTCCGGCAATAATTTAGAAGATGCGGAAAAGAAGATAAAGGATTTCCGCACCCACTATTACTTTTTCACTAATTTTGAATATATTGACAGTGCTGATCGTTATCTTGACAGCGTTTATAGAAGCGGCCAGATGAGCGAGGAGCAATATAAATATCAGAAAGCCAATATTGACGGGATGTCTGATAATTTGAGCAAGGCTTATTATGCCGCTGATGACAACACCAGAGGGCAGTACCTGGATAAGTTTGCCGGCGCGGGAAGCCGGTTCCTGCAGGGCGTTAAGCAGTTTGAGGAATTGGTAAACTACAGGCAGGAAAAGGGCTCAATACCGGTTTCTACTCCTATTTTGGGTGTCTACAAAGTAGCCTTATATTGGTACCATTTAGGCAAGGCCGTATTGGGCTCTGAAGATGACTGGATAACCTATAAATCTTTCATAAGCCACGACATAAACAATATTACGGAAGCTACAGATCGTTTAATTAATACTGTTGCTGCCCAGTGGCATTATTCGCGCGCAGGTTATAGCTGGCTGTTTGGCCAGTTAACAGGACTGGTTTCCGATGACGCCAAGAATTCCTTTATGGCAGGATACGGCGACGATATGCTGCAGGGAGATTTGTATAGCATCCGCGGCGTGCACGGAATGTTTTACACCAAGAAAGATGTCCAGAGCATACTTATCCATAATTTAGCAGCCGGGAATTTAAAGAGCATAAGCTTCTCCACGGCAGGAGAAGGCCCGGCCAAGATATTGATGGACCCTGTCGTTCGCGCTTATAGCTTTACCGACAGGTACGGGAATAAATCCAACATTGCCCAAAACGGGGTTAATGAGGTAGTCAGGGGTCAGAAGGATTTAGGATACCAGCAGTTGGCAAATGGCGAAATCGGTTCAGGGCTTACTAATCTGATAAAGGGTTATTCTGTTGATGCCCTTATTATTTGGGCTACGCAGGGTAAAGGCACAGTAGGCACCTTCGCAAGAAACTTGGGCCTGGATATCGGGTTAAACACATTGAGTTATTATACTTCAGGAACTACTTTCTCCGTCCAGGATGAAATTTTGCTATTTGGCGGCGGAAGGCTCTTAGGCAGCGGCCTCAACCGGCTCTTCCCCACCTTCAGTAAATTGCCCTGGTATACCAAGAGCATGATCGGTATAGGGACCAACGAGGTAATAGCAAACAGCATAAATCTGGCGATAAACGGAGAGCCTATCAGCGATTGGCGCACTCACCTCGTGTTGGTGGGGACAGGCGCGTTGGCGGGCGTTTCCGGGAAAATCAGCCAATCAGGCAAGTATGCTAAGCCCCTTGGAGAAGCGTCATGGGAAGCCAGAACTACTGCTTTGAAGGGGATTAATCCCAAGGCAAGCGTAACTGGTTTATATGCGCGTGCATTCGGCCAGAACATACTGCGTACTTCCCTGTCTCAGGCCGGCTTATTCGGCGAGGTAAATCTTCTTACCGGCATGGTCTCCGATGCCCTAAGATATAAGGCAGCGCCCACCTTTGAGAGTATCGGCTGGAGATATAATAAGGACGGTAATTTAGTATTAGGGCATGCTACAGCAGGCCTCAGGAATGGCGCGATATTCGGGGGCATATTTGGCATAGGCTCAACAGTGGCTTCTGCAGCCAGTAAGATAAATGTGCCTGCTCTCAAAAATTCATTTATGTCCAACCCGCTCTTTAAATCTACAGCCCTTGGAATAATCGGCTTTCCTCTGGTTAAGACTATCATAGAAGGGGAATCTGCGACCGATGGATTCTTTACAAGATTATGGAATAATTATTTCGGCCGGGGCGCTGCCTATAATTATATAAGAGGCGGCATTATCGGCTTGGGCTTGGGCTGGGGATTCAATAGCCAGTCCGCAGGATTCCAGGCATTATTGGGCCGGGGCGTGCTTACTAAATCCGCCGGCTTAGGTAAATTCTTCTACGGAGGCGCAGTGGGAATATTGGCCGGCTCCGGAGTAAATATTACCGAAGACCTGATTGCAGGCAGGAAGTTGGAATGGAACAAGATAGGCTGGGATACCTTAGGATACTTTGCCTTGGGCGGCCTTAGCGGGGTATATATAGGTAATCAGGGTCTTAATCTCGCTAACGGGCTCAAGGAATATAGTTTAGGCGGCACTCCGCAGCGTACTGATGCTTTCTTTAATATTATTAAATTAAGCCCGGCTGCCGGCTCAAAACTTTTATACAGCCGGGCCTTAGCCGGCGCCATTGACTGGACCGTGGTTTCCCCGGCCTTTACATTAGGCGGAGGGTTCTGGGAAGCCTTGAAATTAAAGTCTACCGGAGACAGCTGGTTTAGTTATTACAAGCCGGGGGAGAATATCCTGGATTCTGCTACGCAAAAAGCAGTAGATAATATGAACGTATTACTGCCCTGGACCTGGACATTTGTCAAGAAAGACGGCGACTGGAAAGAAGAAGGCGGCTTGGACCATAAAGCTACCTTCTCGCGCATCAGCGGCAAGGATTTATTGCTTAGCGCAATTGAAGGCCCGCCCTCCGGCTTATGGATGAAGCCGATGATCAGTCTTTTCCAGGCGCAGACAACAAAGGGGCCCACAGTTATCAATCAGGGCGGTTTGGTTGAGAAAATCCTTAATGTCGGAGCCAGGGTATTCCGCGGCAAAGAGGGGTTTGCGAAATTTAATTTGTGGGTTGATAATTTAAGCTCTGCCTCTGGCCTGGCTGGCGGATTAAGATGGGCAGATTCCAACATCCTTTGGATGCCTGGCGTGGTCACCGGAATTGATGCGGCAATCGGCTTCATAGATAATAAAATGACCGGCGCTAATGCCACTCTCCGGGAGTTAAAAGACGAAAATAATGATTTGCAGCGCACCGCCATTGATGGCAAAAGTTATGTTTTAGCCAGCCGTCAGGGGCATATCTCTGAAGGCGTGAAATCCTATGCCAAGTGGCTGCCTTTCTTTATGGTGCCCGGCTATTCCGGAGCCAAGGTAGGCCAGAAGGTAGAGATAGGCGAAGGCAAGGCGCTGGAATACACCGAGGTGCGCGACGGCAAGCCTACCATGGGCAAAGTCGATGGCCAGAAGTATTCCATAACTAATGGCGAAGACGGCTCAATGAAGTTCACTCCTCATTATGAAATAGGAAACCGCATAGCGCTAAAAGACGGTAAAGAAGTAGAAATTACGCAGGTTGCTAACGGCAAACCCACCATGGGGATATTTGAGGGCCAAAAAGTTTCCATAACCCATAACGAAGACGGCTCAATAAAATTCGCCCCTTATTATGAAGCAGGCAACCGCATTGCTTTAAAAGGCGGCAGGGAAATAGAGATTACCGAAGCTGCCGAAGGCAAGCCCACCATGGGCACAGTTGACGGCCAGAAGTATATAATAGAGAACGGCGCCGACGGCTCAATGAAATTTACGCCTTATAAAGAGCCGGTTTCGGATACCCAGTCCGTAACTAAAGAGCAGTTTGAGGCCTTAAGAACTCCATCAGCATACGATATATCCCAACAAGAAGGAGGTTCAGTAATAATAGGTAAGCTTAATAATGGACAATTCTTACCGGGGGCGGTAAGGTTGACCGGCCTTGATGCCGCAGAATGGAAGAGGATTCAGGACTTGCCTTCGAAAGAGAGAGGAATTGCCCAGATACGGTTTATCAACGAAAGGCCGTATATAGTAGAAGCAATCGGCGGTTTTGCCGGCGGCAATTGGGATCTCTTAAATGAAGCGGGCATAGTTCCCAGCCTTTCAAATATTCCTGGCAGCTTGCGCGGCAGGATAACGGCTGAAAGCGGGACAAAAGCAACATCTACTCAAACTTCCGCCAACAAAGAATTAGGGCGCTATTCAAGCAATTACCTTGAAGAGACACATAAGGTATTTAATGATATTCTAGGCAGGCCAGCTAATTTTGAAGAAATAAAAAAGATTGTTGTCAGAGCCCATAAGGAACACCGGCAGACTTACGAAGTAGCAGAAGATTATGCGAAAGAAATCAAGACCCAAGAAGTTGTCATCTCCAGATTACCGGGGGCTG
Organism: Candidatus Omnitrophota bacterium; assembly: GCA_028713875.1. Lineage (GTDB taxonomy): Bacteria > Omnitrophota > Gorgyraeia > Gygaellales > Profunditerraquicolaceae > JAQTNM01. The sequence goes on from JAQTNM010000009.1 coordinate 12,976, forward strand.
ATGCCGCAATCCATGAGAATAATTTCAGGCCTCAGGACTTCAAAGACGGTTACAACATAAATACGTTAAAGGCAGCGTTTGAAAAGGATACTTCGGCAGAAGGCCGTTACCGCATACTTAAGGAGCAGACAAACCTTAATGATGAGGGCCTTAATCAGAGGTTTAATATGGGCCTGCCTGTTCCTCCGCCAAAAGACGGCTCTGATAAGCTCCCCGCAGGCGTAGATAAGCCGGTTAATGAAGGTCTGCCTACTAAAGACCAGGTAAAATACGCCAAGATTTCTGCCAATGAGTCGGGAACATTCTTTAACGGCAAAGACAGGCCTAAGGCAGAGCCAGATGTATACGGGGAAGCTGCTTACGGAAACACCCCGATAGATGCAAAAACAGCAGTTGATATGAATTTTAGAGACTCAGTCTTCAAGACTATTGTAGAAGAGAGAATGCAGAGGTATGGCGGAGAATTTAGAACTGGACAGGCGAGATTTTTTGCTACAGAAGAAGGCGCGATCTTAGCTTTGGTTGAACATCCCGGTTCAGTGGTAGACATTATAGGACAAACAGGTATTTCCAAGAGTACAGAAGGTATACCGATAGCCGCAGAATATTTCAAGAGGACAGAAGGCAAGGGCTCTTTACTTGTAACCGAAACTCAGCTTATTTCTGAACAGCGCGGTTTATTTAGGGAATTAGAAAAAAGAGGCATTGAAAATCCACAGGTTGTTTCTATAGACGTTATGAATCGCGATTACGCCGCTAAAGTCTTGGAGAGTATCCAATCCTCAGACTACGTAGTCATGGACAGGCATACCTTTAATGCCTTGGAAGGTTTACGGAATGAAGGAGGGGTTTATACCGAAATCTGGGAAGCAATGAAAAACCGCTCAGGCAAACCCAGGCAGCTAATTGAAGATGAAGGCCATGTATCAGAGTATGGCCCGGATACCATGATCAGGTCAGGCAGCGAAAAAGAGGTTTCCAAGATCCCTGGATACAGAGAGATCGGATATAAAGACGGAATGAAGATATTATTGCAGGTTGGCGGCGGAGACGGCAATCTGGATTCCAAGTCCAGCTACGAACATATGTTGGATTATTTCAATGGCAAGACCAGTGATGGAAAGGCGCGCCTTGAAAGAGACGCGGAATCAGGGCATACTCCTATAATTGCCAAGGAGGCAGAGTTAGAGATCATCAACTTGATATTGGCCGAGCACGGAGAAAAAGCCACGCAGACAATAGAGGAAGGGTGGAAGAAAATAGAGGATGTCTTAAATGCTCCAGAAACTCCTTTAGATCCCAATAATCCAGAAGTTAACCGCAAAATAGGCGTTTGCACCAAGGCAGAGGTATTAAAAGCCAGTATTTATGCCTCCCTTGAAGTTATAGCTAATATCATCCTGGCCCATAAGACAGGCAGTGCCGGTGTGGGGGATAAATGGATGAGGCCGGTTTCCCAAGTAGCCGGCACAATATACGATGTAGTAGAAACATCTCCTACCAGGGCGGTAATGAAGGAATTGATTACTTCCAGAGTGTTATTTGACAGGACCCCGGACTTAGATAAGGTCTGGTCAGAGGCAGCTGCCAACAGGGGCCGTTATCTTTCCGGCTTAAGGGATTTTCTGGAGAACGGCAGCTCTAACTTACGCTTCAGCGCCTCTATGACTACCGAGGGTATGCGCAGGGTCAGCGTGAACCGCGTTTTCTCCTCAATGGATGCGGCAGATTTTAATTCCGTAGGAGGCGTAGGCACGGAGTTCGGCAGCGTTCCTACAGACAAGATGATTGTTACTTCTGCCGATACAAGAGAATCCAGAAAAGAAACCCTTAAACAAAACTGGGGAGGTGAAAATACTCCTGCGGATAAAGTGCTGCATTTCTTTATTGCCGATACCCAGGCCTATAACAAAGAAATGGTGGAAGATATAAGGGGCATTGATGCGGACAGGGTCATTGTGGTTATGGACAGCAATAACAAGGATTTTGCCATCCGCCCGGGCCAGACAATTGAAGAAGCCACCGAGACCTATGCTACAGGTAAAGATGCAAACGGCGGCAAAATTGATCCTATTGATCCGCAAAACATGCAATTTAATAATAAGGATTTTTGGCATAACGGCAAGGCACCGATTATTATTACCTTCGGCCAGAGGGCAGTAGGCGCAAATATGTCTTTTAGGGGCGTAAAGAGCGGCAGGGCAGCCGAGTCTATTACCATTGCTACCCCCAATTCTTTATTTGAAACCATCAAGAACGACATCGGCAGGGTGCGCGGAGAATCCATCTTGGAAGAGACCCCTGAAGGCAACAAGGTTAGGCTTTTATCTCCCAGCGAAAATCCCACTATGCCCGAAAGGACGCTCTTAGTCTTAGGCGCAGAAAAGACTGTAGTCAAAGAAGGAAAGACTCTTGGTGAATTACTGGGCGCAGAAATGGCTGCCGGAGAAAAAGCCGTCCCGGCAATAGAAGCCTATAAGGAACTCACCAAAGAAACCCAGGTTAGCTTATCCAGAGGAAATAACACCCGCCTTGCCGTAGAGGCCATCCACAGCGAGACACTGGATATCATCAATAGGATTATTGCCCAGGAAAGAAGCTTAGGCAG
>JAQTNM010000010.1 GCA_028713875.1 Candidatus Omnitrophota bacterium
AAAAAAACAAAAGCCATCATCCCGGTGCATCTTTACGGCCAGGCCGCGGATATGGAACCTATCCGGGCAATAGCAAAAAAATACAACTTAAAGGTTATAGAAGATGCAGCCCAGGCGCACGGCGCAAAATATAGAGGAAGTGATGGCCAATGGAAGATAACCGGCAGCATGGGCGATATCGCTTGTTTTAGTTTCTATCCTACCAAAAACCTGGGCGCTTTCGGCGACGGCGGAGCCGTGGTTACGGATAGCGAAGAGGTCCATAAAAAGCTTTTGATGCTGCGCGATTACGGACGCAAATCAAGGTATGAACACGTCAGCCTGGGTTATAATTCGCGCCTGGATACAGTGCAGGCAGCGATCCTGAGATTAAAATTAAATAACCTGGACAGGTGGAATGCCATGCGTAATAAAAATGCTGATATTTATACGCGCAGGTTTAGAGAAATGGAAGGCGTAACTGTTCCTTATGTGGCTGATTATGCCCAACATGTTTATCATATATATGCCATACGGGTTAAGGACAGGGATGCAGTAGTTAGTGCGCTCGCAAAAGAAGGTATAGGCGTATTGGTACATTATCCCATACCTCTGCATCTACAGGAAGTTTATAAAAATTTAGAGTACAAATCCGGGGATTTTCCGGTGGCAGAAAAGTTATCCGCAGAAGTCATATCTCTGCCAATGTATCCGCATCTTAAAGAAGAGCAGATTATATCCGTAACCAACGTTTTAAAGAGAATCATCAAAGGATAAAAAATGGTGCATAAGATCCCCGTTACAGTAGTAGTCTTGACAAAAAACAGTCAGGCGCTTATAGCTGCCTGCCTTGATTCCGTTAAATGGGCGGATGAAATAATTGTTATTGATGATGAAAGCACGGACCAGACTCTTGAGATAGCCAGGAGATATACGGACAGGGTATTCGTTAGGAAACTGGTATTGGAAGGCCGGGACAGGAACTGGGCTTATGCCCAGGCCCGTAATACCTGGGTGTTGAGCTTGGATTCCGATGAGATAGTCACTCCGGAATTAAAGGAAGAGATCGAAAATGTCCTTTTGGCTAATCCCGCGGAGAACGGTTTTACCATACCCCGGCGTAACTATATCGGAGATTGCTGGGTAAAGTATGGGGGTTGGTATCCAGCCCCGCAGTTAAAGCTTTTTAAAAAAGACAAGTTCAGGTTTGAGGAAGTAGAGATACACGGCCGGGCTTTTATGGAAGATCCCTGTGGTCATTTAAAATCGGACATAATCCATTACACATACCGGGATTTGGCTGATTTTTTGAATAAGCTTAATCGGCAGACAACCCTAGAAGCGTTAAAGTGGTTTAACAATAATAAGCCCATGCGCTTGGGTCGGTTTATCTACAGGGCGATCGACAGGTTTATGCGCGCATACGTAGGCCGCAAAGGCTATAAGGACGGTTTCATGGGGTTCGTGGTCGCTTTTTACGCCAGCCTTTATCAAATCATCAGTTATTTAAAATACCGCGAACTGGTTTTGAAAAAGAAGGGTCAGGGGCGGATTGAGCATGAGTAAGGTAAAAGCGGTTTTCCTGGACAGGGACGGGGTTATAAATGAATATCCCGGTGATTCCAAATACGTAACCAGCTGGGCGGATTTCCATTTCTTGCCGGGGACAGAAGAAGCGCTGAAAAAATTGACCGGTAAAGGGTATAGGATCTTTGTAATCTCAAACCAGGCCGGGGTATCCAAGGGCGTATATTCAAAAGAAGCCCTGGATCTCATTACCCGGAATATGCTTTCGGAATTGGATAAACATAAGGTCAGGATATCGGGAGTCTATTACTGCATACATAAACCTGAAGATAACTGCGATTGCCGCAAACCCAAATCCGGACTGGTAAAGATGGCGGCAGCCCGGCTTAAAAACGAGGGCTTGGATATTGAATCCACTGCCAGTTTTTTCATAGGAGATACTATCCGTGATATAGAAACCGGTAAAGACGCCGGTCTAAAGACTATCCTTGTTTTTTCGGGAAAAGAAAAGCCGGAAAATAAAGATAACTGGTCTACTCTCCCTGATTTTACTGCACGGGATTTATCCGAAGCAGCTGATATCGTCAAATAAATAATGAAAATAATCATTGTTCATGCCTCAGCCGGCGCAGGGCATTACACGGCAGCAAAGGCCATCTATAATTACCTAAAGGAACACCGGCCCGGGGACAAGGCACAGATCGTTGATGTCCTGGAAAAGAGCAACCTTTTCTTTAGGTTCAGCTATAGATACGGTTATTCGTTTCTGATAAAATTTGCCCCTTTCTTGTGGGGTCTGGGGTTTTGGGTTACTTACTGGCGGCCGTTACGGCTGTTTACCAGGGCAATAGCCTCTTTTTTAAATCGCCTTAATACCGCCGGGTTTGCCGATTTTCTGATAAATGAAAACCCCGATTGCGTAATCTCCACGCATTTTTTGCCTTCCGAGGTTTCTGCGCAGCTCAAAACAGCAGGGAAGATAAAATCAAAAATAGTAACCGTGATAACCGATTTCGGGGTGCATCCTTTTTGGGTCTCTTCCGGCACAGACGTTTATACCGTAGCCTCTGAGCTTACCAAAGAGCAGTTGATCGGTGAAGGCGCAGGCGAAAACACGATCAGGGTAACCGGTATACCGGTAGACAGTAAATTTTTAAACGTATTTAACAAAGATGAATTGTTGGTTAAGTTTAATTTACACAGCAATGGATTCAGGGTCCTGGTAGTGACAGGGTCATTCGGCACAGGCCCGGTCAGGGAGATAGCCGCTGCGCTGTGCGGCCAGGCCCAGATCATGGTAGTTTGCGCCAATAATAAAAAATTGTTTGCGGATTTAAGCCGTAAAAATTATCCCGGCGTGCGCGTATTCGGCTTTATCAACAATATAGAAGAACTTATGGCGATATCCGACATGATCATTACCAAGCCCGGAGGCTTAAGTATTTCGGAAAGCCTGGCCATGGAACTATTCCCGGTATTCATTGCGGCTATACCCGGCCAGGAAGAAGAGAATATGAGGGTTTTGGCGAAATGCGGCCTGGGTATTAAAGCAGCGAGCGTTGGAACGGTTAAGGAAGCGGTAGTTGATTTTCAAATGCACCCGGAAAAGTTATCCGGGGCAAGAAAAAAGGCGCGTGAATTAAAGAAACCTTTTGCAGCAAGGGATATCTGCGATGCTGTATGCTAAGATAGTGGTAGGGTTGCCGGTCCAGGGTCCGTTTGATTATAGCGTTGAAAGACAGTTGCAGTCCAAGATCAAACCCGGCTGCAGGGTCCGGGTTCCCTGGCGCAATCAAAGAAAAATAGGTTATGTGGTGGGCTTAAGCAGGAAAACAAGCATAAACAAGGTCAAATCCCTGATTTCCCTGCTAGACGAATCCCCGGCGCTGGATAAAAACATGCTTTTATTGACCAGGAAATTATCCGATTATTATTGCTGCAGCTGGGGAGAGGCTATTGAGATCAGCCTTCCGCAGCAATTGCGCAAAGGCAAGGCCTTGCCGGAACTGCCGGGCGGCAGCAGTCAAACGCCAGCGCATATTAACGGCGTCCGGAATGTCCCTATTGAGAAACAGGAAGACCTGCTGGTCCATGATCCGCAGGGAAACAGGCGCTGGGATGTTTATTTTAAGGCAATAGAAGAAGCGTTAAATGCGGACAGGAATGTCCTTTTGCTTTTTCCGGATAAAAACGCGGTTTTAAAGGCAAGCCGTATAATCAATTCAAAAGTTAAAGCCCCGCTGTCGGTTTTGTCAAGAGAGGGCAAAGGAGAATTGCAGGAGTGGGCCAGGATCAAGCAGGGTAGAGCCGATATTGTTATCGGAAGCCGTTCGGCTATTTTTGCTCCGCTAAGCAATCTTGGCCTGGTTATCATAGATGAAGAGCAGGATTACGCTTATAAACAGGACCAGTCTCCGCATTATCATGCCAGGGTAATTGCGCTTATGCGCGCAAGCCTGGAGAATGCCAGGCTTATTTTAGGAAGCACAGCGCCTTCTCTGGATAGTTTTTATTTAACCCAAAAAAAGAAAATAAAATATTTACGGCTGGAAGGGCAAAAAAGCAGCCCTGAAATAAAAACTGTGGATGCCAGGTATATTGCCCGGGCGGATAGAAAGCGCGGCATAATCATCTCCAGGTATATGCAGGATGCATTGGCTTTGGCACTGGATTCAAAGAGCAAGGTATTCTTATTTTTAAACAGGAGGGGTTTTGCCACGGTTGCTTCATGTATTTCCTGCGGTTTAAGCCTGAAATGCCCGCGCTGCAGCATTAACCTGGTTTACCATTTCAAAGACAACACCTTAAGCTGCCACTATTGCAATTTTAAAATGCAGCTTCCTTCCATCTGCCCCCAATGCAACGCCGGTTATATCAAATATTCCGGCACCGGCGCGGAAAAGATAGAGAGCGAACTATCGCGTATTTTCCCCCAGGCGCGCATCGTGCAGCTTGAGCAAAAAACAAACGCCGATATCGGCAGCGCAGACATATTTATTTCAACACAAGGCGCGCTAAGGGGGGCGGATTATAATTTTGATTTTATCGGAGTTTTAGGCATAGATAATTCTTTGAACCGCGCTGACCTGGCTGCCGCGGAAAAAACATTCCAGCTCTTAAGCAGCATTTTAAGGCTTACGGATAAGAAAGCACTTATCCAGACAAGCTTGCCGAAACACCATATCTTTGTCGCCCTGCTGCAACAGGACCCGGATATTTTTTATAAAAATGAGCTTCTTCAGAGAAAACAGCTTCATTTCCCTCCGTATCAGCACCTGGGATTGGTGAGGATACGCGGGAAAAACGAGGGAACAGTCAAAGAAGCAGCGCAGGTATTATTCCAGCGCTTTAAACAAGCCGAAACCGGAAAAAACATAAGCATTATTTCCGTTAATTGCGCTCAACCCGCAAAATTAAGGGGTAATTTTTACTGGCAGATATTGATCAGGTCCGGCTCTGCCGTTACCCTAAGCCGGTTTTTAAAAATACACTTAAAATATGCCCCGCGTTCAGGTATAATAACTACGGTGGATATAGACCCGGTTTGATAATAGTAGGTAGCATGTAGAATGTAGCATGTAGGGTGGAGTTATGGATAAAATCGGGCGTTTTGAAGATCTGAGTGTTTGGCAGAAAAGCCACAGATTAGTTCTTGATATTTATCAAATTACAAAAGTTTTACCAACGGAAGAAAAATTCTGCTTAGTCCCTCAAATAAGAAGAGCAGCGGTTTCGGTTGCCGCTAATATAGCGGAAGGATTCAAAAGAAGGGGAGTTAAGAATAAAATTAATTTTTATAATATCTCTCAAGGCTCTTTGAATGAATTAAATTATTATTTGATACTAGTGAAGGATTTAAAATATACTGACGATACGGAAAAAATTAAATTACTTATAGAAGAAATAGGTAGAATGCTTCATGGGTTAATTGTATCCCTTAATCGTCTTCCCTGATGCCTACATACTACCTACTACATACTATCTACTAATGAATATCGTCTTCTTGGGAAGCGCAAAATTTGCCGTCCTGCCGCTTAAATTACTGTTAGGAACCCATCACGACATTTCCTGCGTGGTCACCCAGCCTGACCGGCGCAAGGGCCGCGGCTTAAGCATAGCCGCAACTCCCGTAAAGACTTTGGCGCTGGAGGCGGGACTTAAGCTTTATCAGCCCAGAGATATCAATGCGCCAGAATCCATAAAGACGTTAAAAGGCCTGGAGCCGGATTTACTGGTGGTTATTGCTTACGGCCAGATATTATCGCAGGCGGCATTAAACATCCCCCGGATATTCAGCGTCAACCTCCACGCTTCGCTCCTGCCCAAGTACCGGGGAGCCGCGCCGATCAACTGGGCGGTCATTAAAGGAGAACCGGTAAGCGGGGTTACGGTCATAAAAATGTCTCCCCGGATGGATGCCGGGCCCATGATCATGCAGGATAAGGCGGATATCGGCGGTACGGATACTTCGGTTACGCTGGAGGAAAAATTATCCGATAAGGGAGCGCACCTAATTTTGCAATCCCTGAAGGCGATTGAAAGCGGGAATTACAAACTTACCCCGCAGGATGAAAAGGAAGTTATTTTAGCGCCCAAGCTTAAAAAACAGGACGGATTGATCAGATGGGATGAGCCGGCGCAGGATATATGCAATTTGATAAAAGGCTGTATCCCCTGGCCAGGGGCTTTCACATATTACGATAATAAATTATTGAAGATTTACAAGGGCAGGGTCGCCAGGATAAGCGGACATTATATTCCCGGAGAAATAGTAAAGGTGCATAAAGAAGGCATATCCGTATTTACTGGCAAAGACGGCCTGCTCATTGAGGAGCTGCAGATAGAAGGAAAACGCAGGATGCAGGCGGATGAATTCATCGCCGGGAATAAAGTTAAAGGAGGGGAAATACTGGGTAAGAATAAAAAATAATTGTATTTTAAATAAATTGTGGTAAAATAAAAACCTGTTTTATTATAGAGCTAAAAATTAACATACGGACCAGAATATGCCTGAGTTAAGAAAAGACCCGGTTATCGGCAGGTGGGTGATTATTGCTACCGAACGCGCCAGCCGGCCGGACCAGTTCAGCGGGAAGAGCTACGAGAACCCTCCTGAAAAGCAGTCCTGTCCTTTTTGCGAAGGCCAGGAGTCGCGCACCCCTCCCGAAATATACGCCATACGGCCAGGACATACCCACCCCAATACCCCGGGATGGGATATCAGAGTGGTGCCCAGCATTGCTCCTTTTTTAAGGATAGAAGGGGAGCTTGAGCGCCGCGGCAAAGGCATTTACGACATAATGAACGGCATCGGCGCGCATGAAATAATCATTGAGACCAACCAGCATATCGCCAACATGGCTGATTTAAGCGAACTGCACATAGCCAAGATTATCACTACTTATATAGACAGGATGACGGACCTGGAAAAAGACAAGCGTTTCAAATACGCGCTGGTCTTTAAGAATTACGGCTGGGCAGCAGGAGGCGGCAGGGTGCAGCATGCCCGTTCACAGCTGATCGCTACCCCCGTCAACCCCAAACGCGTCAAGGAAGAATTAATAGGTGCCAGGAATTATTACGATTATCACGAAAGGTGTATCTTCTGCGACCTGATAAAACAGGAGCTGGCTTCCGGCGAGCGCATGATATTAGATATAGACGGCTTCATCGCTATCGTGCCTTTTGCCGCGCGCTTTCCTTTTGAAGTATGGATCATGCCCAAGCAGCATTCCTGCGATTTTACCAGCCTGGACGCTTCGAGCCGCACGAACCTGGGTAAAGTCATCAAGCAGGTCCTTGCCAAGATAAAGAAAGGCCTGAATGACCCGCCTTATAATTACGTTGTGCACACCGCGCCTTTCAGGCGCGCAAAGATGGGTTACTGGCGCAGCATAGATCACGATTATCACTGGCATATTGAGATTATGCCGCGGCTCACCCGCGTTGCCGGGTTTGAATGGGGCACGGGTTTTTATATCTGTCCCCTGCCTCCTGAAAATGCCGCAAAATTTTTAAGAGAGACGGAAGTTTAAATGGCTGATTTAAGAAGAGACCCGATAGTCGGTAGATGGGTGATCGTGGATACCGACCATCCTAATAAGCCGGAAGATTTTGAATACGAGCAATATACCCCCAAAGGAGGGAAATGCCCTTTCTGTTACGGCAGCGAAGCCATGACCCCTCCGGAAATAGAGGCTTTCCGTTATCCCGATACCAGCCCCAATACCCCCGGATGGCAGGTCCGCGTTGTGGCCAATAAATTCCCGGCCCTTCAGATAGAGGGGAATCTGGACAGGAGAGGCGTAGGTATTTATGATATGTCCAACGGGATCGGCGCCCACGAGGTCCTTATTGAGACTCCGTACCACAATAAAGATATCCCGGACCTGTTAAACGAAGAAGTAGAGAAATCTATCGCCATGACCTGCCGCAGGGCGCAGGATCTCATAAAAGACAGGCGCTTTAAATACATCATGATATTTAAAAATTACGGCCCGGCAGCAGGCGCTTCCCTTGAACACCCGCATATCCAGATAGTCGCTCTCCCCATGGTGCCTAAAAACGTGATGGAAGAGATAAAAGGAGCGCAGAATTATTTTGACTATCGCGAGCGCTGTATTTTCTGCGATATAATACGACAGGAAACGCAGGAAAAAGAAAGGATTATTTTAGAGAATAAATATTTTGTTTCTTTCGCCCCGTTTATGTCGCGTTTTCCTTTTGAGATATGGATCATGCCCAAGAGGCACAACGGCTATTATTGCCACACGCCTGCCGAGGAAATACCGGCCTTAGCATCTATATTAAGGGAAGTGATCGCCAGATTGAAAAAGGTTTTCCCGAATTTGTCCTACAATTTTATAATCCATACTTCTCCGGCTAACGGCGACGGCGGCGGATTTGACGGCTACCATTGGCACATAGAATTGATGCCGAAGCTCACCCGTGTTGCCGGGTTTGAATGGGGTTCGGGTTTTTATATCGTGCCTACGCCGCCTGAATTAGCCGTCCAGTACCTCAAAGAAGCAAAATAGTAAAAACAAATATAATATAAGGAGGGAGAAATGGCAGTAAAAATAGGAATCAATGGTTTCGGCAGGATCGGAAGGTTGGTCTACCGGGCAGCCTTTGCCAAGCAAAGCAAGGAATTGGATTTCGTGGCTGTGAACGACCTGCCTGTCGGAACAAAAACACTGGCGCACCTTTTAAAATACGATTCTAATTTCGGCGCCTTGAATGCGACCGTGGAAGCCAAAGAGGATGCGCTCGTAGTGAACGGCAAAACGCTCAAGGTCTTAAGCGCAAAATCACCGGCAGAAATACCATGGAAAGATTACGGCGTAGATGTTGTTATTGAGTCCTCCGGGGTATTTACCGATAAAGAAAAATGCATCGGCCATATTACAAACGGAGGCGCCAAGAAAATTATAATCAGCGCTCCGGCAAAGGGCCAGGATATCACCGTGGTCCTGGGCGTCAATGAAAAGAACTACGACCCCAAAAAACACAATATTATTTCCAATGCCTCCTGTACCACCAATTGCCTGGCGCCTATGGCTAAGGTAATGCTGGATAATTTCGGCATCAAAAGCGCCCTTATGACTACTATTCACTCCTATACCAACGACCAGAGGATACTGGACCTGCCGCATAAGGACCTGCGCAGGGCCAGGGCCGCCGCGGTTTCCATGATACCGACTTCAACCGGAGCAGCCAAGGCTATCGGCGAAGTCCTGCCGGAATTAAAGGGTAAAATGGACGGTTTGGCTATCCGCGTCCCTACCCCCGACGTGTCTTTAACGGACTTAAGCTGTGTTGTTGAGAAAGATACAAGCGTTGAAGCAGTCAAGGAGGCCTTCAAGAAAGCATCTGAAACCAATCTTAAAGGCATCCTGCAGTATCTTACGGAGCCGCTGGTCTCAAAAGATTTCTACGGCTCTAATTATTCTTGTATTTTTGACGCGGAGCTGACCAAGGTCATAGACAGCAAGCTGGTCAAGATTATGGGGTGGTATGACAATGAATGGGCATATTCCTGCAGGGTGGTGGATCTGGCAGAATACGTCATTAAAAAGGGCTTGTAAATAATATAACCATCCGTAAAAAAGGGAGGTGCCTTTGTCAGGAAAGGCACGTCCCTTTTTTATTTTCAAAAAAAATGAGTTACTCTTTTGTCTTGGTAGTCGTTATTATAGGCTTAAGCGGGATAATAGCGCAGGTCCTGCTTTTGCGCGAACTCTTAGTGAGCTTTTATGGCAATGAGCTCATCATAGGAATAATCCTGGCTAACTGGTTAGCTGCCGAAGCATTGGGGGCTTTCCTGCTGGGCAGACACGCCGACAGGGCCCGGGACAAAACAAGCCTTCTTGTGATCTGTCAACTTTTATTCTCATTGTTCCTGCCTTTAGCGATATTTTTAAGCCGCACCTTTAAAGGTTTATCAGGCGTGCCTGCAGGAGAAGGGCTGGGGCTATATACTATTTTCTGGAGCTCTTTATTAATTGTTTTTCCGGCGAGCTTCTGCCACGGCGCATTGTTTACTTTATCCTGCAGGCTGCTGGATTCCATAGGCAAAGCCTATGCCTGGGAGACTATCGGCACTATCCTTGGCGCAGCCGTGTTGACCTATGTTTTTATCCCCCTGCTGAATTCATTTCAAATAGCATTTTTTATATCGGTGGCCGGCCTGGTCATCTGCTATTTTCTCTCCAGGAATTATGCGTTATTAAGGTATATTTCGGCATCGTTATTTATATTGGCGGCCTATTTTCTATTAACCGGAATTCCTCAGAAACTGCAGCATCTTTCGGCAGAGATGCAGTGGAAGCCGCAGCAGGTCCTGGATTACCGCGATTCTGTTTACGGGAATATCGTAGTGGCGCAGAGAGAAAAACAGCACACCTTTTTTTATAACGGCATACCCCTGGTCACCGTTCCCTATCCGGATATGACCTTTGTCGAGGAATTCGGGAACCTGCCTTTGTTGTTCCATCCGGAGCCTGAAGAAGCCCTGGTCATAAGCGGTGGAGCGGGGGGCCTGATAAACGAAATGCTTAAACACCCCCTGAAAAGGATAGATTATGCGGAGCTGGATCCGACGATCATCGCGATGCTTAAAGAATACCCCGCCGGTATTACGCAAAGGGAACTCGGGGACAAGCGGGTAAATATTATCAATACGGACGGCAGGCTTTTTGTGCGCACGACAAAAAACCGCTACGATATAATTTTGCTGGGTTTATCTAACCCTTCAGACCTGGCGACGGCCCGTTTCTTTACCCGGGAATTTTTCCGCCTGCTCAAGCAGAGGCTTAATGCCGGGGGGATCGTCGGATTCTGTTTGCCGGGTTCCCTGACATACTTAAGCCCGCAGCTTAGAGATCTGAACGCCTGCATCCTGAATGCCCTTAGGAACAACTATGCCTACGTAAGGATCATCCCCGGTGATTACAATATGTTCCTTGCTTCAGATTCACCCGACATTATGAAGACAGATGCGGCCCTGATTTTCAGGAGAATAAGCCGGCGCAACATAGAAAGCAGCCTGCTGCTGCCGGCTTACCTGGATTATCGCCTGGATAAAAGACACTTGAAATGGTTCATGGATTCTATGCATGGAGCCACGCTTAAAGTCAACCGCGACAGCGCACCCTTTGCGGTATTCCAGACCCTAGTCATATGGAACAGTCAGTTTTCAACGAAGCTTGCGCATTTTTTTGAATTTTTACAAAATATGGAACTGGGGTGTTACGCAATATTGATATTAGCCATAACAGCGATTTTCTTCCTTGTATTTTACCGCCGATCATCTTTTCCCAGGCTTAGCCTTGCCTATAGTATTGCTACGACAGGATTCTTCGGCATGCTTATGAACCTGGTCCTGATATTCAGCTTTCAGGTTTATTACGGATACCTGTATTACCAGATAGGCATTATGGTGGCTATTTTTATGGCAGGCACTGCCCTGGGCAGCATATTAGCAAGCAGGGCACTTACAGGGGCCAGAAACAACCTGCGCCGTTTTATTAAGATTGAATTTTTGATCGTTTTCTTCAGCATAGCCTTGGCCGTGTTTATTACAAAGGCTGCCGGGCATTTTACCCGGATAGCTTTTGTATTCGCAAGCCTGTTTTTTATCCCGGGTTTTTTGGTAGGCCTGGAGTTCCCGCTGGCCGGAAAAATATATCAGGATAGTAAGCCGGAAATCGCAAAGACCGCCGGCACGCTTTATTTTGCGGACCTTGCCGGCGGATGGATAGCGGGTATGTGCGCAGGGGTGATATTCCTGCCTATACTGGGGGTATTTAATACTTGTCTCCTTGCGGTCTTATTTAAAGCCAGCAGCCTCATACTTCTCCTATTTGCAAAGGGGCGGTTCTCAAAGTGAATTAAAACTGTCCCCGGATGGAGACAGTTTTGTTTTGGTTCTACAGAAACGCCCAAAAAAACAGAAACGTCCCCAAAGAAATGCTTTACAAAAAGAGTAATTTAAGTTATATTAGATAACTTAAATCAGCATAAAAGGAGCTCCGGGATGAAAAAGATGACTGTAAAGGATATTGACCTGAAAGATAAAGTCGTCCTGATGCGGGCGGATTTCAATGTCCCCCAGGACGAAAACCTGGACATTACCGATGATACCCGCATAAGGGCTACGCTGCCGACTATAAAATATATATTGCAGAAGCACGCCAGAAAGCTGATATTGATAAGCCATCTGGGCCGGCCGGAAGGCAAGGTAATAGCCAAATACAGCCTTAAGCCGGTAGCGTTAAGGTTAAAAGAATTACTGGGGGAACCGGTAAATTTTCTGGGCGACTGCGTAGGCGATGAGATCAAGGAGGCGATAAAAGCATCAAAGGAAAGAGTGATACTTTTGGAGAACCTCAGGTTCCATCCGGAGGAAGAAGCCAATGATTTTAATTTCGCCAAGGAGCTGGCTTCCCTGGCAGACATATTCGTGAATGACGCTTTCGGCACCGCGCACCGCGCCCATGCTTCTACCGAAGGGGTGACGCATTATCTCAAGGCTGTAGCCGGATTCCTGCTTGAAAAAGAGATTGAATACCTGGGTAATGCCGTGCAAAATCCCCAGAGGCCGTTTGCGGTTATCCTGGGAGGGGCAAAAGTATCGGATAAAATAGGCGTGATCGAGAACCTGCTGCCCAAGTGCGACATGATCATTATCGGTGGAGGCATGTGTTATACGTTTTTAAAGGCCCGGGGCGTAAAGATAGGGAAGTCCAAGCTGGATGCGGAAAAACTGGAGCTTGCAAAAGGGATTTTGGAAAAGGCAAAAACATTACGCAAGGATATCTGTCTGCCCGTTGACCATATAGTGGTGGATAAGATAGACGCCCAGGCTAAGACAGAGTTGGTGGGCCAGGATATACCGGATGACAAAATAGCGGTGGATATCGGCCCCAAAACAATAGCTTATTTTGAGGAGAAACTTAAAGACACCAAGACCATAGTCTGGAACGGGCCTCTCGGCATATTTGAAATAGACGCTTTCAGTAAAGGCACGGAGGAAATCGCCAGGTTCATTTCTACCCTTAAAGCAACCACGATCATCGGGGGAGGGGATACTGCCGCGGCAATAGCGAAATTTAAACTGGAAGACAAAATGACCCATATCTCAACCGGAGGCGGGGCCAGCCTGGAATTCCTGGAAGGCAAAGAGCTTCCCGGGGTGGCCGCGCTGGCTAACAGATAGTTCTATAGTTCGCGAGTTCTAAAGTTCGCTGGTTCGCAAGTTCTAGAGTTAATGAAAATTGAGAGATTTGAAGATTTGATTGCTTGGCAGGAAGCCAGAAAATTAGTAAATTTAATATACGATATAACACAGAGAAATAATTTTAAAGATTTTGGTTTAGCTGCTCAGATACAAAGAGCGTCCGTTTCAGTTATGGCTAATATTAGCGAAGGATTCGGGCGCTACTCATTTAAAGATAGCAAGCAATTTTTTACTATGGCCAGAGGGTCTGTTTCAGAAGTACAAAGCCATTTATACGTTATTTTAGACAGAAAGATGATTTCTGAAGAGTTGTTCAAAGATACATATGAGCAAGCCATAAAGACAAGTAAATTAATTAATGGTTTAATACGGAATGTTAATAACCAGATAGGTTCGTCTGAACCAACGAACTAGCGAACCATAGAACTATTGAACTAATTATGAGGAAAACGATCATTGCCGGAAACTGGAAAATGTATAAGACAATCGTGGAGGCCATTGAATTGGCCAATGGCTTAAAAAGGGAATTGTTTGACCTGGCCGGCCCCGATGAGATAGACATTGTTTTGTGCCCGCCGTTTACGGCTTTAACCGAGGTTTTTGAGGTGATCATTAATTCAAACATAGGATTGGGAGGCCAGGATATGTACTGGCAGGACGAAGGCGCCTTTACCGGGGAAGTTTCCGGCAAGATGCTTAAGGATGCCGGCTGCAGCTTTGTGATTATAGGCCACTCTGAGCGCAGGCAGTTCTTTGGCGAGACAAACGAAACCGTGAATAAAAAGATAAAGGCGGCCTTAAAGCACGGCCTTACGCCTATAGTCTGCATCGGCGAGACCCTTGCGGAAAGGGAAAAGAACATGACTTTTGACGTATTAAAAGAGCAGGCGCACAACAGCTTTAAGGATATAAACGCAGAGGAAATATTAAAAACAGTGATTGCCTATGAGCCGGTGTGGGCTATAGGTACCGGAAAGACCGCAACCCCTGCGCAGGCACAGGAAGCGCACGAATATATCCGCGACCTGTTTGTCAAGCTTTACGGCGAAAAAGCAGCCCGGGCCCTTAGGATACAGTACGGAGGCAGCGTCAAGCCCGAAAATACAGCCGAACTTATCAGTCAGCCCGATATAGACGGCGCTTTGGTAGGGGGAGCAAGCCTGAATATAGAATCATTTTCCCAGATCGTAAAAAGAGCAAGCGAGGTAAAAAAATGATGTCATTTTTAATTACAATTCACATTATTGCCTGTTTTTTGCTGATTGTTATCGTTCTTATCCAGCAGGGCCGCGGAGGCGGATTGGTAGAAGGTTTTTCCGGAGTGGAATCAATGTTCGGCACAAAGACCAATGTTTTTCTTACGCGCGCTACCGCTGTTCTATCTATCGTGTTTTTTGTAACATGCCTGAGCCTGGCGGTCTTATCCGCGAGAAAAAGCAAGTCGCTGATGAGCGGCATTAAGACCAAAAAGACGCAAGCCGCCCAATCCCTCCCCAAGGCGCAGGATGAACAGGCCGCGCCGGCTGCTCCGGATACACAACAGCAGGCTCCGAAAGAAACGCCAAATACGCCGGAGCATCCTAAGGCTGAATAATTGGACAGAAAACTATTTTGGGTTTTCGCATTAAGCAGCGCAGTTTATTTTACCCAGGGCATAGAAGCGCTCCCCTCCCAGAGCCTCTTTTATTACTTTAAAGAGACCCTCCTTTTTTCTCCCGAGAAAATAATGGTGATCACCAGCGTCATTACGCTGGCCTGGATAGTAAAGCCCGCGATAGGATATGTTATAGATAATTTTTTCAGTAAAAGGGCCTGGATCTTCCTGGCGCTGGCGCTGGACATAATTCTGGTTTCGGTTATAGGGCTTTTTGCCCTGCCGCTCTTCTTTATCATTGCCGTGCTGATAATGAATTCCGCCAACTCCGCTTTCCGTGACGTAGCGGTAGACGGGATCATGTGCGTGGAAGGGAAGAAATATAAGGCTACGGGTAAAATCCAGAGCAT
>JAQTNM010000011.1 GCA_028713875.1 Candidatus Omnitrophota bacterium
AAGCAGATAAATGGCGCTTTCCGCAAGCCGGTAAATGCCTTTTGTATGCCTATCTCTTAATACTCGCTTATAATTAAAACTTTCCAGTTTCTTTTCGTCAATCAGCGCCCCCTGCACGTCTAAAGGTATATCCAGCCAGACAGGTCCGGGACGACCGGATTTTGCAAAGTAAAGCGCCTTTTCCAAATGATACCTGATGCTTAAGGGGTCGAGCACAGAGACTGCGTATTTTGTAATAGGCCCTGCCATTGAGACGATATCCGCTTCCTGGACCCCCATCTGCCTGACCCCGCTATCCCCGATCATATCAGGGCGCTTTACCTGGCCCGATATGACAAACAGAGGGATGGAATCTATCCACGCCCCTGTCACGGCAGTAACGGCATTCGTCGCTCCCGGCCCGGTGGTCACCAGGACAACGCCTAAATTGTTTGTGTACTGGCTGTACGCTTCTGCGGCAATCGCGGCAGCCTGCTCATGAAGACAACAGGTATAGCCTAACTTTCCGCTTTTACCTAAGGAATCTACCAGATGCATACAGCCGCCGCCGGGCAGCAAAAAAACATGCCTGGCATCGGCCCTGGCAATAAAATCCATCACATAATCGGATAACTTGATCATCGTAGGTTATATTTCTATGGCGGGCTTGGCGAGCCAGTCTGACCAGAAGGTCAGTTCCGTCTTCCTGTTCTTATTCTCCAGGATCTGCTCATCGGCATAGTATGAATCACCGGCGAAATGCATGGTTGATATCTCTTCAAATACCGCTCCGTTCTTAGAGCTGAAACTATGCTCCGTGTTCCGCTCAACGATCACCATATCCCCGGCCTTATAATCCTTCTCTGTCCCGTTAAGCTTTATCCTGATGTCGCCGTAAAGAACATGGAAGGTCTCCTCTTTCTTCTTATGATAATGAAGCGGGTGCGCCTGGCCGGGAAGCACTATTATCAATTTCTTGCAGTATTCCCTATTGATACAGTTGATTATAGTGGCGCCGAATTTCTCAAAATTATCTATACCGTAATGGTGCGATAGTTCAAGGTCTGCTTTCAGGGGCAAGTGTGTATTGCTTGCAACGAGCAATTTCCTTACCTGGCTCAATATCTGCGGCACTCTGCCTCTTAAGCGCCTGAGCTTAACGTCCGCAAACATGACCGGTTTGTTTTCCCTGATTGTCCTGGAAGAAATGAATTCCGTATACTTGGAAAAATCATTGGCAAGCAGCTGGCCCTTCAGGTTCGGTATGGCAAAGAAAACATCGCAAAGGCCTATTTTTTCATCTGCTTTAATTGTCCTTCTTGCAAAGACGCCTCTTTGTAATCCCCTTAGCTCATCTTTCTCTCCGGCAGATGCCTGCCCCTCATCACCCGGAATTCCGCATATGGCGAATGCCTCTTTGGCAGCCGAGAGCCACTGCCTTATCTGCCCGGGTCCGGAAGAATAATTATTTAACTTATAGGCACCTGTCTCTACCCCCACGTGCCTCTCAAAGACTGTTGCCCCCTCTCCGATGGCGATCTTGACCGCATCAAGATTGTCCGGCCCTTCGTGGGTAGAGTATCCTATCGCAACGCCCGGATACCTCTGACGCATAAAATCTATCTGGCTGAGCCGCAGGTGGTTCCTGTCGGCGGGGTACTCGCTGACACAATGCATAAGGCAGAATATTTTCTTTCTATGCTCCAGAAAAGCGACGACTTTATCCACGTCCTCAACCGATGCCCCTCCGGCAGATAAAATGACCGGCTTGTCTGTCCCGGCTATTCTTTCCAGCAAAGGCCAATCATTAAACGAACAGCTTCCGATCTTTATGATATCAAAACCGTGCTTCTCCACTAAATCAACGGAATTCTCGTCAAAAGGGGTGCATATTGACAGAAAACCTGAATGCTTGATTTCGTCTTTTAATACCTTTAACTCTCTTTCTTCCAGTCTGGTCTCCTCAAAACGCTTAACATACTTAAGGTCTTTGCTGCCTTTGAAATCCGGATGGATAAAAGTCTCTAAATCCCTGTATTGGAGCTTAAACCCGAATTTAAAATCAAAGTCCCCGGTTACCCGGCCTATCTCTCTAATGATCCTCAGGCCGTGATCCAGGCTCCCCATATGATTATTGGCTATTTCAAAAATGAATAACTTATTAAAAAAGGCGCTTTTACCCATATAATCCCCCCGTACCGCAAGATAGAAACCCTCCCTTGCTGCCTGGAAAGCATGACCCTTACAGGATAAATATTATACAATATAACTTATTTTAAATAAACAGTTAAAGTGTGATCTGCGATTCCGTGGAAGCCGGGGGGATTTCAGGGGCGGGGCCGGATTTTTCTTCGGGCATGTTTTGGCTTGGTCTTGCCGGCTTGACCTCTATCTCGAACTCAGGAGTGGAAATAGTCTTATCTTGAACTTTTACCGAGGCGGGTTTGATCTTGAGTTTTCCGCTATCCTTGGGCGCTAAAATGTACGCGTAAACCGCCACTGACTTGACCTCGCCTTCTATAAAAGAGACCGTTGAGGATTGGGCCTGGGAAATTACAGTAAAACCCGCAAAATCAGGCATAACCGGCTCAAGGATGCTATCTTTCCTGGTAGAAGTAACAACCAGTTTATAAGCGATCGTCTCATCCGCTGTTATGCTTAGCTTATCTACTTGCGCATTGATGGTTACTTCAGCAAAAGCTGTTGTATAAACGCAGCAAACCAGAAATGCTAAAATAATTATTTTATTCTTCATAATCACTAAATTATACTACGGGACCGATACCGGGGGCAATAAGCAATATAAAATCATCCCGCTTTCTGGCCCACCCGTTTATAGCCGCGGAATTCTTCAATTACGCGGCACATCTCTTGCCTGGTTTTTGCGCGATAAGCCTTTTCACGCAGCCGCCTTATTTTGCGGAAGCCCCTGCTGTACCAACCGAAGAATTTATGGAATATGCTTACCGCGTTCCTTGCGCCGTAAAAATCAATACAGGAATCCAGGTGCTCAAGCATGGCCCGGGCGACTTCATCCGCCTGCGGCAGCTCCTTTGCCTTGCGGAAAAACCAGGGATTTCCCAAAGCCCCCCTGGCCACCAGGACGGCGTCGCAGCCGGTCTCATCAAACATTTTTTCGGCTAATCCTGCCGAAAACACGTTGCCGCTGGCAATAACCGGTATATCTAAAGACTTCTTTACCTGCCGGATAACCCGGTAATCCACTTCTCCGCCGTAGCCCTGGGTTTTGGTCCTGCCGTGGATGAATAGGGCGCTTGCTCCCGCACCCTGTGCATAAAGAGCCACCTCGCGGGCATTTATGGAATTCTTATCCCAGCCAATGCGTATCTTTACCGTAACCGGCACCCGCGAATTCTCAACCACTAATTTAAGGAGCCTCTGCAGCTTAAGCGGGTCCTTTAAGAGACTGGCGCCTTCTCCCCTGCGGGTGACTTTTTTTACCGGGCAGGCAGCGTTAAAATCCAGGATATCATATTTATAACTTTTGAGTATATCCAACGCCCTTAATATATAGTCCTGCTCGCATCCCAGAATCTGAACGCCCAGGGGCTTATCCTCTTTATTGGTAGAGAGCATCTGGCTGGTCTTGCGGCTGTTATAACCCAGTGAGCGCACGTTGATCATCTCTACGAACGCCAGCTCAGCCCCGAACTTACGGTTCAGGAGGCGAAAAGGCAAATCGCTTATGCCGGACATAGGCGCAAGGATCAGGCGCGAATTCAATCTCAAATTTCCGATCTTAAGCATGTTCTGTAATTATTCTGAGACTCCGGCAACAGGGGCAGCCGGTTGGTTCTTATACGCTTCCAGGCGCCTCTCATATTCCGCAAGACGCTTATTCTGCATTTCCGATTGCCGCTTATACCCGTCCAGGCGCTCTTTATACCCGGATATCTCCCGGTTGGTTTTATCCATCTGCTCTTTAAAAAATGCTTCCAGCTGCCTGGACTGCGCAAGCTGTTCCTCTTTCTGCCGCTGCAGTCTCTGGCCGTACTCATCCAGTTTACGTTTATAACCGCCAAACTCGCTCTCCTGCTTTTCCGTCCGGGCTTTATATTCCGCTAATAGCTCCTCGTACCTTGATAATTGCCGGCTGTATCCTTCCAGCTGCTCTTTATATTCCGCAAGCTTTAATTCCAGGGATTGCTTCAGCTGCCTTTCGGTTTCCTGCTGCAGGATAAATTCCTTGTCTTTTCTTTTCGCTTCAAGCTCGCTCTTTATTGAATCTTCCGTCTTGATGCGGTATTCCAGCTGCCCCATAACGGATGACTCTATCCGCCTCTCGGTTTCCTGCTGCAGCTTATTTTGATAAACGATGATACCGGCTCCGAATAAAACAAGGCAGACTAATACCGCTATTAAAGTATTCTTCATCATGGTTATTCCCTCTTTTGTTCTGGTTGTCCCGCAGGTAAAGGCAAGGAGAACTTATTTTATGTTCCGCCGGCTACAGACAGCAGGTTCCATAAAAGAATGATGATGGCTATGGCCAGTGTCGCGGTATTTAATTTCGGGTAGCGGGCTTTAGACAATCCTGCGCCTGCGATAATCAAACCCGGGAGTGCGAATTTCCATCCCATAATACTCATTATAAGTATATATACGGGCAATGAAAAAGCAGCGCAAACTCCGTCTTTTATGCTTAAGCCTCTGCGGTAAATAAGGTCAACTGCAAAAAATACAAGCGGTAAATAGGTAACCAGGCCCAGCCCCATATGCGCCAGGAATCTGTAAAATGCAGCTGCGGCACGGGGATCTTTTTCGCTCATTTTAGCCGTTGCCCTATTATTTTTTTACTATTTTAAAGGAGCTGAAAGTGCGGTCGCTTTTTTCCCCGTCGCGCAACACCTGCACCAGGACCCACGTATAAACCCGGTTATTTTCAAAAAGCGAAGCAGGCACCCTGAAGGGGTAATTAGCCGAATCAACTTTATCTTTAAGGATCAAATTCTGCCCGGTAGCATTATAGCCTCTATATAGCCTGAAGTCAAAGTAGTCGGTTTCCGCGAAACGCGTCCTTATCCATTTGAATTCAAGGTGATCTTTGCCGGATAAGACGATGTCATCCGTGACCGGGTATAGCAGCGTAGGCCCGGGCATGGACCTGAAATCATCCTTCATCAGGACACTGCAATATAAGTCTGGAATAAGCAAGGGCGGGCTTAAAAACAAGACAAGGCAGATTACGGCTGCAACTTTCATACTATGGCGCATCCTGCTCTCTTGTTATCTTGAAATTTTGAGTATCTCGTATTTTAAAATCCCGGCCGGAACCTTGATCTCAACTATGTCTTTTTCTTTATGATTCATCAGGGCCGCGCCTACGGGAGAAGTAATGGAGATCTTGCCTTCGTTATAATCTGCTTCCGTTTCCGAGACCAGGATATATTCCAGCACCTCCTGAGAATCAAGGTCCCTGATCGTAACGGATGCCCCGATCAGGACCTCATCGCTGGACATACTCTCATCATCAAGGATGCGCGCCTGCGCCAGCTTGGATTCAAGCTCGGCGATCTTCTTTTCATTCAGGCCCTGGGCCTCTTTTGCCGCCTCATATTCGGCATTCTCGCTGATATCACCCTGGGCCCTGGCCTCTCCTATCGCCTTGCTGAGCTGCCTGCGCTTGTCTTTCTTGAGGAACTGGAGCTCTTCCATTAATTTTTCGTAACCGCTTCTGGTCAGATATATCTCGTCCATAGCTATAGGATAGCTCTTTATTTTTTTATAATTTTTATCGTAGTATGCATCCCGTCTTTCCACGGCCAGAGCATGCTGAATATCGCGTCTTTACCGCGGCTCCAGAAATAGAGGGTCTGGCCGGGCAGGATACCGCCGAAGCCGTCTACTATCTGGCGCACCTGGAATGATAACCTCTCTTTGGAGGGAAATACGGGGGAACCGAAAAAAGCCTGAAGGCGGGCATGCAATTTCTCCAGCTCATCCTTTATCACCACCGCCTCGAAATTATTGTCGCAATCAAGGCGCAAAGCTTCAAAGGGGATATCCTTTACTTCGTTCTTGATCTCGTTGAATTCCATACTTGTATTATAGCATTTAATCCGGTAAAAGATAGCCTAAAATGGAAACAAAAAAAAGATTATTTGAATTGATTTTTGAAATGCTCGTAAAAATCCCGGCGGACCATCTGGTATATTTTATCCTTGTCGTAGCCCCGGATAACGGTAAATTTCATCTTATAACAATGCTCGGTATTCTTCTGCTCATGGTGGACAGGGACAGCCTGCGCTTTAATGATATACCTTTCATGAAAAGAAATGGTAAAATCAACGGGGGTAGCGGGGAGTTTCCTTGCTAAAATAACGCAAAAACCCTTCAGATTGATATCTTTTATACAGCAAGGCACATAGCTATCCTGGCCCTCCCATTTGATCAGGGCCTGAGAATCAATATGCCAGCGCGGAACCTGCCTGCGCTCTTTTTTGCCTGAAGGTGCCGGTTGTTTTCTTCTGCGGAAAAAATTAAAGAATCCCATATCTTGCCTCTATTTTTTATTATACCAAAATTCCTGCGCTGACTCAAGTGCGAAATTTGATGTTTGTTGTCACTTCTGAAAGCGCTTTCTAAAAAACCCGTTTTGGCCTTGATTTTTACCGGAAAATATTCCATACTTTCCATACAAGCGTTTACTCATTTTGTTAAAAGGAGGGTAGCAGGGATAGCGGAAGCTAACCAGGCCTATCACCTACAAAAAACCCCGGGAATTCGGGGTTTTTTTGTTTCTACCGCAGATATCCCGGCACAGCAGGACCGGGGCTAAGCTTATATATATTTGGAAAGAAAGCTGATATTTTTTAAAAAAGGGTAGAATTCTTCGTCTTCTTTTTGGGCGTGGTTGGTCAGACGCTGGGTAATCTCCGTGCACAAAGCGATCAGATCGTCTTTTTCTTTCTGTGTGACGTCGGCCTTAACCCTTAATTTTGCATCTGCCTCGTTCAGGCGGCTTAATTTCTCAATAATGTCCTTGTGTTCCTGGATCAATTCAGAAACTACCTTTTCCAGGCCCAACTCTGCCTTGGCAAGGGCGGCCGGGAATATCTCTTTTTCCTCAAGGTCAAAATGCGCCACAATGAGATCATGGAATAATTTATTCAGCCCTTTAATATACTCAATTACATTCAAAACACTGACGCTCTCCAGTATCTTCTGGTACATATTCGGCAGCTCGTAAATTTTATTATGGACATAGGAAATAGTAATAAACGGGTCCATTTTTATCTCCCTTCTGATTAAAGACCGGGTCCTTTATCGGCGCCAGATTATTTGCTTTTTCCCCTGACCGGCATACCCTTGGCTCTTAGCTCCTCACTCTTTTCCTTGGAGCGCCCCATGCACAGAAAAACAGGCCTGGAATCGCTTTTAAGGAAAACAGGAACCTTTTCACGCTACTTTAAATATGCCCTTATTATCTTCTGTTCTGACTTCGGCTTTTCCCTGGCGTCAGTCTCGGCATTCTCTATCTTACGCACTACATCATAACCGGAAATAACCTCTCCGAAGATCGTATGGTCCATATTCAGCCAGGGGGTTTTGACCGTAGTGATGAAGAACTGGCTGCCGTTGGTATGAGGCCCGGCATTTGCCATTGCCAGGAGTCCCGGTTTATCAAATTTCACATCCGGGCTTACCTCATCCTCAAACGGCTCTGCCCATATTGACTGGCCGCCTGAGCCTGTGCCTGTCGGATCTCCGCCCTGTATCATAAAGCCCTTTATTACCCTGTGAAAAATTAAGCCATCATAGTACCCTTTCTCAACTAATCTCGTAAAATTCTCGCATGCCTTGGGCGCCACCTCAGGCATCAGTTTGATTTCAATATTACCCTGGTTAGTCTCAAGCACCACGATCTTCTTATCCATATCCGCAGCTCCTTGCGCAATATTGACAACTGCAAACGTAAAAAATAAAACTGCTATGGCATTTTTCATCACTATTTCTCCCTTTACTGCAGCATTATTACCCGCGGCAAATATGCTTATCAGGATTTTTTTGCAAGGACAGCCAATACAAAAGAGATGTTGGCCAGTATTAAAAGGCTGCTGGGCTTAATTACCAGTATCGCGGGGCTATACAATCCCGCGTATCTTAAGATTACTGCCGCCAATAGCAAAAAGCATCCGATGAGTATAAAAAACTTAACTGAGCCGGACATTTCCCCCTCCTGGTTAAATATGATTATACTCCCTGCCAGGACTATCTTTCTAACCCTGGCTGTTCTCTTCCACGAATTTCTTAATCTCTTCTATATTATCCACTATCAGCTTTGCCTTGCTTAAACCGAAGGAAAACGGGTATTTATCCTCTTCGCTCCTCTTCAGGATAAGGATGGGCTTGCCTTTATATTCTCCCCGCTCTATTATAGTCTCGTTATCCACAACACTTACCTCGCTTTCTTTTTGCGCCTTGCTTTCACAACTACACACAGATACTTGGCAATAGGCGACAGCTTGTCTTTTTCATAGGGGAATTCCTTGCAGTGGGCCGGCTTAAGGTCATAATTGATCTTATGTATGGCGCACAGGCCGTCGCGGGTAACAAAAGTGCAGGGCTCGTCTTCTATGCTTGTGCCCACCCTGTATCCGGAAGGATAATCCTCATCTTTCTCCAGATGGAAAAAATCCCCGCCTTTTATACCCAGCTCCAGTATTTTCTTGGCCTCTTCCAGGTCAACCCACGCCCCCAGCCGGCAGCACTCTGCCTGGGTCTTGCATTCCCTGCATTCCACTGCTTCTTTGCTTTTCTTAACCTTAGACATGTTGTTATTATAATGAATAGGCGCAAAACTGCAAGGATCTTTCTTATCTTGCCTTAACCATCACCAAAAGCATCTTGAATTTATTTATTGCGGCAAGGGAATGAGGCTTGCCCTGCGGCATGATGATCATCTCTCCTTTTTTCAAAACATACCGCCTGCCGGAAATAAATATCTGCGCCTTGCCCTCAAGAATATAAACCAGGGCATCAAAGGGGGCGATATGCTCGCTCAATCCTTCTCCCTTATCAAAAGAAAAAACCGTAACTGTCCCTGCCTCTTTGCGGATGATCTCCCTGCTTATTACTGCGCTTTTCTGATACCTCACCAAGTCAGTCAATTTCACCACATTCGCCTTCTTTATATTTGGTCTCTGCATTATTCTCTCCCTAATGCCTGAAATGCACGAATATCCTGCCGAAATTCTTATCGTCTTTCTCAATGCGATGGTATAACCTCTTTATCCGCGGCTCTTCCAGGAACCGCAGCACGCTTTTCTTCAATTGACCGCCGCCCTTGCCGGGGATAATTTCCACTAGTTCAATTTTTTTCTCAACCGCATCCTGAACCACGCGCTCCAATTCCGCCTCAATCGCCCTGCCGTTACTGAAGATATTGTGCAAATCTAACTTGATCCTGGCCATTTTCTTATCTTGCCTTGTTAAGCCGGCGGCCTAAACTGCCTAATCAATTATGTCTATTATGGCAGGATTAGACGTTACTGTCCCCCTCCAGCAGTTATAATCCTGAAGCTGATTGGAGTATTTTAACTGGACCCTGTAAATTCCTTTTGCCAAAGGCGGAATATTGAAATCCCGCAACGTGAATATTAAGATGACCTCGGAGCAGATGCCTTTCCTGTTTACAATAAAAATATCCTCGTCTACTTTGAGCCTCCCATGCTTTAAGGCTTCTTTCAATATGGAGTATTTCCCGGATATTTTTTTATTGCTTGACCTTAAGTCTGTAATTTCTATTTCTACCGGGCCTATGCTATTGACTACCATCGTTTGTCTCTCATTAACGGGCATCAGCCTTAAAAATAAAAACATTTCCTCATTTTTTTTATGCGTATATTTGGGCGACAGGAGTATTGCCATCAGCCCATTTTTTTCTCCCGGCACAACATTGCTTAAAGAAGTACTCATAACCGTATCCAGCATCTTCAGGAGCTTTTCTTCGCTTGTCTCTACTTTAAGCGCCGGGATAAGGACAGGGAAGGATTTCTTGGTTTCCTCGGCTGATGCCTTCAAAGCAAAAGCGGAAAAAACAATTATAAATATCAATATTTTTCTCATTACTTCCTATTTTTATATAGAATAAATAATCAAAGCGCCGAACGCAAAGACTACGGCACCCATAAGCCGTAAAACAGAATCCGGCCTTTTGTCCCAGCGCTCAAGCATCATCTTTATCTTCTCCGGTTTTAAAATAAAGATAAGCAATCCGGCTATAAGCGAAAAAAGACCCGCTAACGTCATCACTGTTGAAAGCCTGGCCCGGGGAGCTGACAATAAAAAGATAGCGCCGAAGATCATCCTTATCAAACCTCCGAGATAGATCCTATTGTTCTTGCGCCAGAAAGCGACCATCTTCCTCATTACGACAGGGATCAAAACAACTATAACCCCCATACAGGCAATAAAAATACCCAGCAACCTCGCCAGCGTTATCATATACTAACTCCTTTCTGCTTATCTTTATCTTAACTCTTAAAATTATAATGCTTTCTTACCGGGCTTTTAATATTCCAGGTGCAGGAGAGGCCTTTCGGAAAACTCACAAAATCCCCCTTGCCAAAGCTTACTACCTTTCCGTCCTTGGTTTCTACGCTGACATCGCCTTCTAAAATATAACACTCTTCTATGCTGTCATACGACCAGGGGAAGCGCGATACCTCCTTTTCCCATATCGGCCAGCCTAAAACTCCCATCTTCTTTAACTGCTCTTCGCTCAATTTCTGCACTTTAATCTCCATTATATCCCCTCCTTAATTTAACTAAATTATACCTCTATAAACCAAAACACCCAAGCTAAATAAATCTCCCCCGCCTCTTGTAAATGAACACTAAATAGTGTATACTCAAATTGGAAGGTGGGTAGAATAAAGGTGCATATGGTTATCCACCCTTCCAGGCAAGAGTGAGGCTGTTGAGTTGGAACAGTGAACCTCGCCCTTGCTTCTTTTTTTATACCCTGCCAAAGAGTATATATACCAATAGCAAGCCGGGGAGTAGCTGGTTAAGCAGAAATAACCAAAAGGCTTAATAAGAAGCTGATTATGCTGAAGAGTATATAGCCCCAGAAAGCCGGCCAGAAACCCGTAATCACAAAGCCTTTAACGATTTTAGACACAAGATAAAAAAGGGCGCCATTGATAAAAAACGTGAACACCCCTAGGGTGAGGATATTAATCGGCAGAGTGGCCAGGATAATCAGCGGCCTTAGGAAAGCATTAATGATCCCCAATACCAGGGCAATCACCAATACAGTCGCGGTACTCGAGACTTCTATACCTTTTACAATATGCGCAACAATGAAAATTGACAACGCATTGATCCCCCATCTCACCAGAAAATTTGTCATTCAGCCTCCTTTTCTGTTTTAACCCCAGAACACCACTAATCCGCCTTGCCGGAATAAATCTCACCGATTCTCACTCTTACTATCCCTTTTCTTAAATCAGCTATCTTGGAGAAGGCATGTCTGCTTAAATCAATAATCGTTCCGCGCTTAAATAGTCTAAGAGCGGGCCCGAAATCATTATGCTTGACTGCTATACATCTATTGTTTTCCAGGTTACATACCAGATAATATTTTCCGAAGTCCCTCTCCCGTAAAGCGCAGGTAAGTTCATTTTTGCGGTATCTCTCTCCGGAAGCGGTAAGCCGGGGGTTATACCAGGTAGCAAAACCGTTTACCGGATAATTCCCTGTGACAGAGGTATTATCCTGGCATCCACAGAATAAAACAAGGAAAATAACTACGATAAAATAACGCGCCATTACCTCTAATTTTTCTTAGCCGGCGCAGCTTCAAGCGTATCTGCGGATTTAAGGGTCAGGGCGAATATATCCGAAAAGGGCACATCGCTTAACCAGCTATCGCTGATCAAAATATTGCGCAGCGGCTTATTTAGACTGGGATTAACGCATAATATCTTTTTCATAAGCTCATTATGCCTCTTCTAATGCCGCCTTAATACCTTTTCAAAATGCTGGTAATCCTTCAACGATTTCCAATCTCCTCCCCAATCCCAGCCTAAGCGCTTAAAAGTCCTTACAACAGCACAGTTACGCGTAAGTGCCCCCGGCTTAGAAGGGTCATAAACCGCGCCTTCCGGCAAAATTACCTTGCCTTTGATATAAGGGTTCTGCACAGGATTGATATCAATGGCAAAGCCATAGGAATGCATGGAAAGCTTCTTACTTCCGGTTGCCTTCCTGTAATTGAATGCGGATGTGTTATTGGAGAGCATGGATTGTCCGTCGCTGTTAAACTCGCCGTCTCTATAGAACTTATCATGGGAGATGGGAATCACGGATTTAATAGGGAATCTTGTATCCAAAGCAACCCTAAACACTTCCTGGATATCCCCCACCAGCCTCTTTTCAATAACTATCTGGCCTTTATGCACCTTGCCGTCAAATGAATAATACAGCACCTCCACCATCCTTTGCCTAGCCTTAAACTTCTCCGGGGCATACTTTCTTAAGGCCTCGCTTAACGTAATATTGCTATCCACTATGGGATTCTCAATCGTCCCCCGCGCAAACCTCTCAGGCCTTACAACCGGAGGCCTCTGCACCGTAACGCACCCGGATAAACCTAATGTTAAAACTATAAATAAAAATAAATATCTCTTTGCCATAAGGTTATTATATCCATAAAATAAAAAAACCCAAGCTTTTTTAGAGTTTGGGGGTTAATTTATTCGTGAGATAATTCCCTTAAAACTGATTTATCTACAATACGTCATGCAGAAATGATCTTTCAGTTTAAACGCAATATTATTTGGAAAGATTTTTCCTAATGAATATCTCTTTCTGGATTTGTTCATATATTTCTTGCAACATTTTTGGATCATCTACCACTACTGAACTTTCGCTTCTGGAACCATACATGCCCTGAACAACAATATTTTTTGTAATAGTGATTCTTTCTTTTACGCGATTTTCCCCGAATTGTTCAAGCGTAGCTGTAATAACATAATTATATTCCTGCAGAAAACCTGACTTCATTCCTGTTTCTGCCTGTATAACTCCTGCCGTAGAATCTGTGTGTTTTATTACGAAACCTCTGTCTTGCAAAACCGCCATTGTTGCCTTGAAAGCGTTATCAAGACTTCCTTCTAAATCCTTAGATTCTATGCTTCTTCGCTGTAAATCAGATAAACCAGTCGCACAGCCAGAAAGAAATGCTGCCAATAAAAACAACCCTAATATTTTTTTCATTTGTCTTTTCCTTAAAAAGCGGAGGATCTATAGCTAAAGTCTTTTACTACATCTTTATCATCAAATTCTATCATTAAAGTAAAGGTTCTTGCAGAAGTCGAAGACCTGCTACCTGCACCGCCAAGTATAAATAAAGTGCCGTATACATCTGAAGAGCCGCTTTCTACAGAAACTTTATCGTATGTCCAAACTTCATTTCCACTCTTATTTTTTGTAACTATATTAGGTGGGCCGAATACTTGTAGAATTTCATTCTGCGTAGTTTGTCCTTTGATTATCTTTGTTTTGGCCATACCAGGGGTCAGGTTTGCCTGCTGAACAGGTTGAACACTTGCACAACCGGATAGCGCCAATAAAAAACCTAGTAGAAATAACGCTATATATTTTTTCATAACAGCCTCCTGGTATTTAATAAATTTATATTTTCACTTGGCGTTAAGGTTTATTTTACCTCTACCAATATACTTGTCAACTCTTAAAATGCCTCTGGCGGGGTTCATAGCGAATGGAGATTTTAGCCAATGCAGCTTGAGCATTGAGGGAATCCCGGGGCCCGAAGGGCAATTTCGGGATGGCGAGGATGTTTGAGCACCGAGGCAGAGGCCGAGGTGCGAGTTCCGCAGCCACCGAAATGTGAAAGACCATTGGCGTCCTTTCGCGAGTATTGTGCTGAAAAGGAAAATCGACTTGAGCGAGAAACCCGGCAGGGGCATTTCAGGGGATGGCAAATAAAAACCCGCATAAACTACATGCGGGCTCTAAATTTTGAAAGGGGGACAATTTTAATGTGCCTCTACCCTCTTTCAGGACTTATAGATGTCCCCCTTTGGGCAACAATATTTGCCTGTCTTTTTATCAGTGCCTGAATGAACCAGGGCCCGATAAGAGGCAATTAAACTATAACATATATTGTGGGTATTTTCAATGCCGCCTGGAAAATAAAACCCTGGGTTATTTCTTATTTGCGATTGAGACCAGGCTCAGCTCATTCCCGACCATATCTACGCTCACTGTCACATCAAGCTTACTGTCCTTCTTCTCCAGGAACACCAGGATCTTGAAGTTACTGTCCTTATCAAACCTGAAAATCCGTCCATCGGAGGTATAGATAGAATAACCGCTGGCTGCGCAGGTAGACATAAGCGCCTTCTCTTTGGTATATGTCTTAAGAAAATCCTTCAACTTTTCCGGCGTGCGGATAGGCGTGCACTGGTTATCAATGATGGTTCCGGTAATGGTCATCTCTACCTGGGCAAATGCAAAAGATGCGGCCAGCCAAAGCGCGATACCTGATAAAAACAACTTTTTAACCATCGCCAGCCCTCCCCTTTTAAGCGTACCCGGAACAATTAGCAAAAACCCCCTACAGCTTAAAAGCCATAGGGGGTTTTATTTTAAGGAGTACCGACCTACTCTCCCGTAGCCTTACGACTAAAGTACCATCGGCCCGGAGGGGCTTAACGGCCGTATTCGGAATGGGAACGGGTGTTTCCCCCTCGGTATGAGTACTCCAAATAACCTTGGACAACCACATCTTTAGGTAAAACTACAGTCTAACCTCAAAAAAAAGTATTAAAGGCCAAGCCGATTGGCTATTAGTACGCATTAGCTCAAATCCTTACGGATCTTACACATTGCGCCTATCAAGGTCGTAGTCTACGACCAGCCTTCATCCTCAACCTTGCGGTCAAGGAAGGGATACCTAATCTTGGGGTGGGTTTTGCACTTAGATGCTTTCAGCGCTTATCCCTTCCGAACATAGCTACCCGGCCTTTGCCCTTGGCAGGACAACCGGAACACCAGAGGTCCGTCTTTCTAGGTCCTCTCGTACTGAAGAAAGATCCCCTTCAAGTATCCTTGCGCCCACATCAGATAGAGACCG
>JAQTNM010000012.1 GCA_028713875.1 Candidatus Omnitrophota bacterium
TGGAATCAGTCTCAATGTTCACGCCTAAAACAGTAGTTTTACCCCCTAAGCCCATCGGGCCGATATTTAGCATGTTAACCTGGCGCAATAATTCCATCTCTAACAGTTTTATTTCGGGGTTAGGGCTGCCGGAGCCGATATTCCTGAGCAATGCTTTCTTGGCCAGGATAGAAGCGTAATCTGCAGTGCCTCCGATACCTACCCCTATCACATAAGGCGGGCAGGCATCCGGCCCGGCTTCTTTTATTGTATCCAGGATAAATTTTTTGATATCTTCTATGTTTGCCGTGGGCTTGAACATCTTCAGCCGGGATTTATTCTCGCAGCCGAAGCCCTTCGGCAAGACCGTTAATCTGACTTTATCCCCCGTTACGATATCAAGGTGGATCACTGCCGGAGAATATCCCGGCCTGCCTCTCGAGATGGGGTTGGCGACGACTGAATTCCTTAAATTGCCTTTTTTGTAACCGTATTCTACGCCTTTATTTATGGCGGACTTCAAATTGCCTTTTATTTTTACGTCCTGGCCGATGCGGACGAAAACTACCGGCATCCCCGTATCCTGGCAGATGGCTAATTTTTCTTTTTTAGCGATACCGGCATTACTTATAGTAGCTGCCAGGACCTCTCTTGCCAGCTTGCTGGTCTCTTTTGCATAGGCATCTCTTAACGACTTTAAAACATCTTTTCTTAAAAAAATATTGGCCTGTATGCAAAGCCCGGCTACCGCATCCTGTATTTTCTTGGCTGAAATTATCCTCATTTTTTATACTCGCGCATGACTGTAGTGGTGATCCCGCCGCGCGGGTTGAATTCCGCAATGATCCTGGCCCAGCGGGGCTTAGCTGCCTTGACAAAATCCTCCAGCATTTTATTAGCCAGGTGCTCGTGGAATATGCCTATATTACGGTAAAATATGGTGTACATCTTTAAGGATTTTAGCTCAATGCAATATTTAGCCGGCGAATATTCTATTCTGATCCTGGCAAAATCCGGCAGTCCGGTTTTTGGGCAGATGCAGGTAAACTCCGGGATGTCCAGGTTGATAGTGTAGGCCTTATCGGGATACCGGTTCTTCCAGACTTCGATCTCGGGAGTTTTTAAGGAGCGCACATTTTTCTGCAGGCCTTCGTAAGAAGACTGTTTCTTCATATTATTTGATCCCCCTGATCTTGTGCACCTGCGGTATTATCCAGGCCACCACGTCCGCGTCAATGCACATCTGGCGGAACCTCTCCATTTTTTGCTGAAGCTTAGTGTCGTGCTCGTAACTATTAGGCTGCAGCACCAGGGCCAGGCGCCGCTTGCTTTTTTTGATCACGTCTAAAAGCTTTTCGATATCTTCTTCTTCCGTAGAGTGGCAGATCACCGCTTTCAAAAATATTTCCTTGCGCAGGGCGATCTTAAGGAACCTGCGGTGTTTATCCCAAAGCTCTCCTATCTGGGTTGAGCTGGGCAGCTTCAGGTCCATAGCGATGATATCCACCAGGTCAATGACCTCTTCCAGCTCTTTGGGCAGGGCGCCGTTTGTCTCAAGGTAATTAAGCAGGCCTGCTTTTTTGGTCAGCTGCAGCACCTCTTTAAGGAAGGCCTTTTGCAAAAGCGGCTCTCCGCCGGTAAAGGCAATAGAGTGGTAATCGTAAGGGAAGTCCGCTATCTTGTCAAATAATTCCCGGGGTGAATATTCCGTAAAAGTCTCGGGTTTGGTGTCGCAGAATTTACAGGCTAAATTGCATCCGTAGAAGCGTACGAATACCTGCTTTTTGCCCAGATAAATCCCCTCACCCTGGATGCTCTCAAAAATCTCTGCTATTTTTCCCTTCATCTTCCAATCCTGCTTCTTGAAAACCCTTAGCGCGGAAATAACAGCTGTCGCATTTACCGCAAGGCGCTTTAGCGCCGGCGTAACAGGACCAGGTCAGGCCAAAAGGAACTTTTAAGCGCGTCCCCGTTTTAATGATCTGTGCTTTTGTTTTACGTATTAACGGCGTTAATATTTTTATGCTCTGTTTTCTTACCCCGGACTTTGTTCCGCAGGCGATCACTCCTGCGAATGCCCGGAAAAATTCCGGGCGGCAGTCCGGATATCCCGGATAATCTTCTATATGCGCGCCGATAAATACGGCTTTAGCTGCGATCGCCTCGGCATAAGATAGCGCAAAACTTAAAAAAATGATGTTGCGTCCGGGCACATACGTTGAAGGTATGCCTTGCCTGCGGCCGGAGGGAATCTTAATCTTTTTATCCAGAAGGCTTGAGCCTTTCCAGGATAAATCTATTTTTACGAGCCGGGCAGGACAATGCGCCGCAGCGGAAATCTTTTTTGCCGCCTCTATCTCTTTCCTGTGGCGCTGGCCGTAATCAAAGATCAGGCACGAACATTTAAACCCGCTTCTTTTAGCCAGGTAAAGAGTGACCGCGGAATCCAACCCTCCCGACAAAAGCACTACCGCCTTCTTCATTATTCAGAATAAGTAGCGCAGGCGTTCTCTGATTCCCACACGGTTATGGCGCTCAGGGCTTTTACCTGCGGCTTTAGGCGTTCATAAATGTAGCTGGCGATATTTTCCGAAGTGGGATTGGCCTTTTTGAAATAAGAAATACCGTTCAGGTACTTATGGTCTAACTTTTCCAGTATTTTATTCAATGCCGCCTTAAGATGCTTAAAATCCATGGCCATCCCGGTTTTATCCAGCTTATCGCAGGAGACTACCGCCTCTACTTTCCAGTTATGTCCGTGCAGCTCTTCGCATTTTCCCCGGTAGCCCCTTAGATTATGCGCTGCGCTGAAATGCTCTTCTACTTTTATGCTATACATTGCTGTTTGCCTTGCTCACGTTTTTCGGCGCCTCTCCCAGGAAACGCCTGGCAATGCTGCTGAACCATTCCGGATTATCGCTGACGTAATATTTGTGCCTGCCTTTGCCGTTTTTAGCCAGGCAGCAGTCTTGCGCCAGTATCTTTTTTATTTCCATGGCCACTTGTTTTGCTGAATCTATCAGGGTAACTTTCTTCCCCAGGACCTGCCGGATGACCGGCTTAAGCAGGGGATAGTGCGTGCATCCCAGGATAACTGTATCCACGCCGGATGCCTTAAGCGGCTCAAGGTAGTGCCTGGCTACATCCATGACCACTTTCCCGGAAAGCCATCCTTCTTCCACAAAAGGCACGAACAACGGACAGGCGGTTGCCGTTACTTTTATCGAAGGCTCAAGCTGCTTGATCTCATTCTCATAGGTGCGGCTTTTAATCGTGCCATGGGTACCGATAACGCCGATACGCTTATTCTGCGTGGCATAAACTGCCTCTCTTGCCCCGGGAGTAATTACTCCCACTATCGGCACCTTGAAATGATTGACCACCACCGGCAGCGCAAAGCTGGAAGCGGTGTTGCAGGCCACGCAGATCAATTTCACGTTCTGCTTCAATAAAAACAGAATGTTCTCTATGGAGAACCTGATCACGGTCTCGCGCGATTTTATGCCGTAAGGCACGCGCGCCGTATCTCCGAAATAAACTAAATCCTCGCAGGGCAACTGACGGATCAGCTCCCTGACTACTGTCAGGCCGCCTACCCCGGAATCAAAAACTCCTATCGCCTTTTTCATTGCGATGCCTCCATGGCTGCGTAATCCTGGGAGTAATTGGCTATGCCTGCGGCAATGGCCTCGGTAACCTGCTGGCGGTAATAACTGTTTTTCAAAAGGCGTTCTTCGTTCGGGTTGGAAACAAAACCTATCTCTATTAACACCGCCGGGCTACGTACGCCTTTAAGCACGTAAAAATTAGCCCCCTTGACACCCAACACCCTGGTTTGCATTTCACGGTCAATACTGCGGCATATTGAGCGCGCCAGGGTTATGGATTCGGCGCGGCCGCAGGCATAGATCATATCCCAAAGTGTTGCCCGCAGATTCATGCTGTCTGAAGCAAAATAATTTCTATCCAGATTTAGCCTTGCATTCCTGGCAGCGGCAAGCGCCCTGCGGTCATCACCCGTGTTAGGCGAGACATAATATACTTCAAAACCATTAAGGCCCCTTACCCGGTTGGCATTGGAATGGATGCTGATAAAAAGCTCGGCATTGGAATTGTTGGCGATATCTACGCGGCGCGAAAGCGGGATGAATTTATCCGTGGAACGCGTCATCACCACCGTTACTCCCTGGTCCCGGAGCAGTTTCGCCAGTCTCTTGGCAATATCCAGATTCACGTCTTTTTCTCTCAGGCCTGTCCTGCCTATCGCGCCCGGGTCATTGCCTCCGTGGCCGGCATCAATGACCACTTTTCTTAAGCATATGGGGGCCCGGCTGCCCTTTGCGTAGCCGGGCTTGATTTCGCCGAATAAAACATCCAGGTATCTTTCCTTGAATTTTAAGGGAACGACCACTGTACCCTGATACATATCCACCGGGCTGGATAAATTATGGATTTTACCGTCCACAATGATCATATCCTCTCCGACCCTCAGATTTATGCGGTGCAGGCCTTTTTTTAAAGTAACGCTGCGCGTGAATGTGTCATAATCCCAGTTGATATCTCCCTGCTGACAGAGCGAAACAAGCGGCAGGTAGGTTGTCCCGCCTATATTATAAGCCGGGATATTGCCCAGGCCTGTGCGCAGCGGGGCGGTGGCACAGCCATTCAAAAGGACAGTAGACAGCAGGTAGTAGACAGCAGGCAGTAAAAAAAACCTTACGATAAATGATTTTTTATTTTTTTGCATTTTTCTTTTTTAGCTTTACCAACACCCTGCCTACTATCTACCACATACTACCTACTTGCGCCAAACAGAATACGGTTTTAAGTTTTTTGAGTGCCACCAAATTTTCCTTGTCGGATTTGCAGTGATATACTTTTCTCGCTATCCCGCTTGTCGCAGGATTACGTTCGAAAAGTATCCACCAAATTTTCCTTGTCGGAAAATTTGGTGGAGGTGGCCGGAATTGAACCGGCGTCCTTAAACAATCAGATAAAAGCCGCTACATGCTTAGTTTATCTTTTACGCTTATCCTTACCCACTCCGGTAAACAGGATTGGATAAGGAGCAGCCTTTTTAGGTCTCGTCCCGATATCAAAGGCGAACAATCAGGACCAGTCCACTATCGCTCTATTTCACCCCGTGGACAGGATGAATAGAGGCTTCCCTAATTTAGTTAGGGAAGACTGGTGCCAGACCGGCCATTGGCATTGCTGCCGCAGGCGTAAGCCTGGTGCTAAACAGTTGTCTGTTTGCGTTTATGTTTTGCGAGGATTGTTAATGCGGCCAACCTTGCCTCCGCAGCATGCTGCTCTTACCCGACTCGCTTAAGTCGAGCCCTTTCACCCCCAATTTTAGTTCGCTGGTTCTATGGTTCTCCGGTTCGTTAGTTATCGGATGTATGTGGTTGAATTCGCGAACTTACGAACCCTCGAACTTTAGAACTATCTATATTTTTTTCTGCTCTTTAAAGTCCGGCGTATTTCCAGCTCAGTCTCGCGGCGCTTGATAGTCTCCCTTTTGTCGTAAAGCTTTTTGCCTTTGCAAAGACCCAGCTCTATCTTGGCAAACCCGCGGTCGTTAAAATACACCTTTAAAGGAATAAGCGTCAGCCCTTTCTGCGCCAGCATCCCGGCAAGCCTGGTTATCTGGCTCTTATGCAACAGCAGGCGCCTGGGCCTTTTCGGCTCTACATTAAGGTAACTGGCCTGCAAATACGGGCTTATCTGCGCATTATACAGGATAACTTCCCCTGATTCGATACGGGCAAAACTATCCTCCAGGTTTATCCTGCCATCGCGCAGTGATTTTACTTCTCCTCCCTTAAGCTCTATGCCGGATTCTGCGGTCTCAAAGACCTGGTAATCCCGATAGGCCTTGCGGTTGGTATTGATGACCTTGCTCATCTTATCATCGCCCAGGCAAAATATAAACTTAAAAATACGGGTATGGTGATGATGCTCAAGATGTGGCCGAAAAATATACCCTGGCTGATGATCAAGTCCTCTTTTTTATAATGACGCGCGATAACAGACAACGACGTTGCCGGAGGCACTGCCAGCTGCAGCAGGATCAAAAGGCCCGTTAATTCCGGCAGCCGCAATTTCAATACCAGCCACAATCCTAAAGCAGGCAGGACGATTAATTTTGCCAAAACCATCCAGGACATCGCATTCCTGTCAAAATGCCCTATTTTTATCTTGGCCAGGTCGGCGCCGACCACGAACATCGCCAAAGGCAGCGTGCAGTCACCGGCCAGCTTCAGGGGTTTGACAGCCAGCCCGGGGATTAACCTGTCCCATCCTAAAAATACGACAACCACTCCCAGGATAGCGGCGATTACCGGCGGATTGAGCAAATTATGGAATTCGAATTTTGCCCTCTTAGAGAAAGAAAGGATATACACCGCCAGCGGCCACATTACCAGGTTGAATCCTATAAGGAACAAAAACAGGTAAATCAGCATTGCCCCGGCTTTATAAGCCGGCAGGAGCGCAACGAACATGGCTAAAGGCAGGTATCCGGAGTTCTGGAAAGTGACCAGGCTTAAAAACTGCAGCCTCTTTTGTCCGTCCCTGATAAAGCCGATGAATATAATCCCGACTATAAGCGCAAGCGCCGTTATGCCGATGCTCAACAAAGGGAAAACCCACCAATCCGGATAAACCTTGAAATTAAAATCCTTGATCAGTTGCACAAAGATCAGTATCGGCAGGGTCACGTCAATGACCAGGTGGCTTAAGCCGTCTAAACCCGCGTCGCTAAGGATATTCCGTTTTTTGAGGAAATAACCTATAGCACCCAGTAAAAGTATCTGCGCTACCGCGGAAGCGGTGGTCTTAAAAGCCTCTGCAAACATCTCTTATCTCCCGTTAAAAACAGTATATTATAACAGCAAAATATGTCTGCCGCAATGCTTTTATCTTTCTGTTTGACAGAAGGTTAGGGCTAAGATATACTTAATGGGAATAAATTTCGCGGGGGTGGCGGAATGGCAGACGCGCTGGTCTCAGAAGCCAGTGGGGGCGACCTCATGAGAGTTCAAGTCTCTCCCTCCGCACTTTACTACTTGTGGGTTCTCCTGCCCATCTATTATTAATTTTAAGGCGGGATCCCGACTGCTATTAAATAGCTTGTCGGGAGCTCCCTTCTCCCGCACCATGTCTTACGGTTAACCCCAAGTATTCTTTATTACTAACCCCTCCCTATGATGCCTGTAATCAGATATTCATGGCTTAATGATTCACCGACACTCCCATTTTACCTATCTGGAGCACATGGCTATGAATAAAGAAAGATAAGCTAAAAATACAGTTATTATTTTAAGCCTGCTGGCTATGTGGCGTTTCAGCCTCCGGATTGGGTTAAGTATGCTTTGAACAAAGTAAAGTATTTTATTATTTTTAAATTATATTTTTGCAGCCGTGCCCCGGATGACTGGGCGCTGCCGCATAGGGCCAAACCCGATTAAGCGCGTCGTAATGAAACATAAATATATTGACACGGAGGTATTTTATTGTGATAATTTTTTTATATTTATAAGCCGATGATAAATCCTCCGATATCTCAAATTATAGCTGCTCTGTCAATAAGGCCGGGGTCAAGATGAATCCAAGCCGCAATTCAAAATCTTATGAATGCTGTATTATCGGGGCGGGTCCTGCCGGATTAGGAGCCGCCCTGGAGCTGGTCAAGCACGGCGTAACCGATATTGTGATCATAGATAAGAATAAAACTGTTGGAGGACTGGCCAGGACAGACATTCTTGACAGCGTAAGATTCGATATCGGCCCCCACCGTTTTTTTACCAGGAATAAGGAAGTCAATAAGATATGGCACGATACCCTGGGAGAGGATTTCCGGTCCGTATCCCGTCTGACCAGGATATTCTACAAGAAAAGATATTTTAACTACCCCCTAAAGCCTTCCGATATAATTATAAAATTGGGCCTCCTGGAATCACTGGATGCGATATTCGGTTTTATCGTTGCGCAAATAAGCAGAAAAAATGAGACTATAACCTTTGAAGACTGGATAATCAGGAAGTTTGGGCGTAAACTATACGAAACATTCTTTAAGGCGTATACGGAGAAAGTCTGGGGGATTCCCTGTAACCAGATTTCGGCAGAATGGGCCGTCCGAAGAATCAAAGGATTAGACGCCCTGGAGATTATAAAAAACTCCCTCTGGGGAAGCAGAAACAACGGTATAAAGACCCTGGCCAGCGAGTTCGATTATCCTGTTTTAGGCGCCGGCCAGATGTATAACGCTATATGCGACAGGCTATTGCGCAGCGGAGCGCAGTTGATGCTAGATAGCAGGGTAGTTAGATTTAACCGCAAGGATAACATAATACAATCCGTAGATATCTTACAATCCGACGGCGGGGAAATAGGAATTACGGCAAAACAATTTTTCAGCAGCGTCCCCCTGGCTCATTTTTTCCAAATGCTTGAACCGGAGGATGCAAGCCGGATTAATGCCGCCGCAGGCGCGCTTAAATACCGCGATCACATTACCGTAGAGTTACAAGTCGCAAGAGAAGCGGTATTCCCCGACCAGTGGATTTATATCCATTCTCCCGATATGCAAATCACAAGAATAGCCAATTATAATAACTTTTCCCGGGCCATGTCGCAAGACAATAGGAAGACAGCGCTCAGCGCCGAATAT
This sequence comes from Candidatus Omnitrophota bacterium, assembly GCA_028713875.1. Classification (GTDB taxonomy): domain Bacteria; phylum Omnitrophota; class Gorgyraeia; order Gygaellales; family Profunditerraquicolaceae; genus JAQTNM01. The sequence continues at coordinate 8,654 of JAQTNM010000012.1, forward strand.
TTTGTTTTTAAGGATCTCGGACTTTGGAGCGAGCCGGACAAATTTTTAATTGATCTGGCGGCCGGGGAGCTGGAAGAAATGGGGCTGATAAAAAAATGCGAAATAGAAAAGGCCTGGGTTGTCCGGGAACCGGAGGCTTATCCTATTTATCAGGTAGGCTTTCAGGAGCAGCGCAGTTTGCTAAAATCAAGGGTAGAAGAGTATCTTAATTTTTATTCCATCGGCCGCGCCGGAATGCATAAATACGATAATCAGGATCACGCCTTGATGAGCGGGATATCGGCAAGCCGGAACTATTTGAAATCAGAGGGGTCTCCTTATGCGCTGTGAGATATTGATATCGATGCGGCATACCAAGAAAGCGCGCCAAGGACAGGCTTATAGCTTTAAGCGCGGAAGATAATTGAATATGTTTCTGCTTATTCCTTTTTTTTGTCTTATATTAATTTACCTGATATTCTACACAAAATTTTCCGGCCATAAAGCCCTGGGGTCATGGCGCAGCTGCTTCCTGTTGTCTTCTGTTGCCTTCGGGATTTTAGTGACGGCAATGACCGAGTTTTTAAGCCTCTTTAACTTAATTACCTTCGGCTGGCTGATAGGATGCTGGAGTCTGGTTTATGCCATATTGACCTTGATTTTCCTCCGTCTTCTCCGTAAAATAAAACCATCTTTCCGCCTTAAACTCGTCCGGCTGCCTCCTTTTGAAGTATTCCTGTTATGCAGCATAGCGCTTATCGTCTTCACCATAGGCGTGATTGCCTATGTTGCGCCGGGTAATGACTGGGATTCCATGAGTTATCATATGCCCCGTGTGGCCCATTGGATTCAGGATCGCAATGTCCGGCATTACCCCACGCACAGCGAAAGGCAATTGCACCGTAATCCGGGTGCGGAATTCGCGGTTATGCATTTGCAGGTTTTAAGCGAAGGGGACCGGTTTTCCGGTTTCGTCCAGTGGTTCAGCATGCTTGCCAGCCTTATTGGGGTGTCGCTTATCGCAAAACAGCTGGGAGCCAGCGCAAGGGGGCAGATTTTTTCCGCGGCAATAGCTGCCACTATCCCCATGGGCATCCTCCAGGCTTCAGGGACGATGAATGATTACGTTGTTTCTTTATGGCTAGTTTGTTTTGTTTACTTCATTATGCTCTTAAGATCCCAGCCGCATTGGTTCTATTCTCTATTGGTCGGCTCAAGCCTGGGCCTGGCTATGCTCACTAAGCCATCGGCCTACGTATACGCCTTTCCTTTTTTAATATGGTATTGCTGCCGCCCCTATTTATCCATGGATTTCCGGGACAGGCGCATATGGAAACCGCTTTTTATTATAATATTCACCGCTATCCTTATTAATCTGGGGCACTATATACGCAATATTGAGCTCTATGGCGCTCCTTTACCCATGATTGAAAATGAGGGCAACAGCGCGGCTTCTGTTAATTTGTTTATCTCGAATATCATCCGGCATCTCAGCCTGCATATGGGTGCCCCATCCGCCAGAATAAATGAAGCCATTTTTAAAGCGATAACATACATACATCGGCTTATCGCTGTTGATATTAATGATCCGCGGACAACGTTCCCCGGTTCAGTTTTTTCTGTTAAATTCAATATTTTAGAAACCAACACGAGCAATCTTGCCCATCTTATTCTTATTATAGTTTGCATCGTCATCTTTGCCCTTAAAAAACAGAATAAAAATGGCCCGCTTAAGGAATATTGCCTTATCATTATATCGGCATTCATGCTGTTTTGCTTTTTTTGCAGGTGGACGCCTTGGCAGAGCCGTCTGCATTTGCCGCTTTTCGTGCTTTGGGCTCCGTTTGTGGGAGCCGTATTGGCCGGAACCAATACCGGGTTCGATAAGGTCTTCCCTAAGAAAAATTCGCTTTCGGCTGCATTAATACGGTTTTCTTATCTGGCAGGATTATGGTTGATTTATAATTATCTGAGAAGTATTTTTATTTTGGTGAAGCCGTTGTGTATTGCCGGACCGGTCGGGATTTTAAGCAAGGTTATAGGAACAATGTTCTGGAATCCCCTGGGGATAATCAGCTGTCTTTTAGCTGCCGTATTTTTTATATTTTATTTCAAGCCCAGGATTGCAGAATTAATAATCCTTGTCCTTATTTTATTGTCTCTCCCATGGCTTTTTTTTAATATGACCAGAAGATGTGTCGGACGGGGAAACATCTTCGTTACTGACCGGATTGATCAATGTTTTGTTATGAGGCCGTATCTTAAAGAGCCGTATCTGAAGGCAGCGAGTAATATAAAAGCAAAAGGCTATTCTACCATTGGTTTGTTTTCAAGCGAGGAGGCCTGGGAGTATCCGCTTTGGATTATCTTAAGGGACAACAATAAGCAAATTCGGATTGAGCATTTTAAGGTAAAGAACAAATCCGCTGAAAAATATCGCATTCGCCCTTTCAATAATTTTAACCCCGACATCGCTCTAGATATTGCCGAATAGATACCCCCGCCTTTACAGGCGGGGAACTCCCGTTGGCTTAGAGAAACAAAAAATATGATCACTTAATAAGTTTTATGAAAAATAAATATTTAAAAGCTATTGGGTTAATATTTCTTCTTGTAGCATAGGGCGCAGATTATTTCTTGCTCTCTAAAGCAAAAGAAAATTTGAGTAAAATTGATTTTGCAGTAATTAACAGTAAAGTAATTGATAATAATTCTGAGTTGAATTTTATCAAATACGTTTCCCAAGGGCGGAACGATACAAAATTATTAAACCTTTCATGTAGAAATAAGCTGGAGGGTATTGCTGCGACTACCTTACTTCTTAAAAAATCCGGCATTCAACCGGATAGCCCCGATGAAAATATAATGGATGAGGCAAATAAATTATTAAAGTTCGTAAATGAAGCTTATCAAAATGGAATATCGCTAGAACCAAAAGATATTAATAGAAATTTACGCCACGAAATAATTCTTATTGAAGAACAAATGCATCGTTATCTTGTTAAGTGCCTAAAGGGATCGAAAGACAAATATAAGAGTTGGGATATTATTTTTATTTCGATGTATGCTCTAGGATCATTGCTTTTGATAATTGGGCAATTTAAGCAGAGAAACTAACACACATTTTTTCTTCCCGTTGTTTAAAAGCAACGTCCACAAGAAGCTCGGCATACCGCACCGCCGAGTTTTTTATTTGTTGATTGCGGCATAGCAAACGAGCCCTTATAAAAACTTCTGTTTTTTGAGTGTCAACGGAATGGGTATTCCTCAGAGGAAGAGCACCATGTCTTACAATCACTGCTCTTGAACCCTCTGCTTTAAGGCGTCACTGAACGCTATCCTTTAAACCAATCCCGGGTATTTAAACAAACCTTCGCCAGCATCAACATTACCGGAACCTCTATGAGCACGCCGACAACGGTTGCCAATGAAGCCCCTGAAGATAGTCCGAAAAGGATGGTTGATGTTGCGATCGCCACTTCAAAGTGGTTGCTTGCTCCGACTAAAGCCGAAGGCGCCGCATCCCGATAGGATAGTTTCAGCCATTTTGCCAATGCGTAGGTAACGGCAAAAATAAGGCACGTCTGGATGAAAAGCGGTATCGCTATCAGCAGGATGATCTGAGGCTGATTGATGATCAACTCTCCCTTAAATGAAAATAACAGGATAAGCGTAACAAGCAATGCGCATATCGAAACCGGCGTTAAATAATGCAGGAATTTTTCTTCGAACCATTTAAGCCCTTTCCCGGCGATGAGCCGCTTCCTTGAGTGGTATCCCAGGAATAAAGGCAGGCCGACATAAATAACCACCGACAGCACAATCGTCTGCCAGGGGATCGGCATTTTATTCACACCCAAAAGCCACCCTCCCAGAGGAGCATAGAGGAATAGCATTGTAAGCGAATTGATCGCAACCATTACCAGCGTATGCCCGTCGTTACCCTTGGCAATATGCCCCCAGATCAAGACCATTGCCGTGCAAGGCGCTATGCCCAGGAGAATGCACCCGGCGATATAAGACCTGAACAACTCTACCTGCGCTCCTCCTTTTACAATCTCTGTTCCAGACAGCCATCCTCTGAATAGAAAGCCAAGAAAAAACGTGGCTATGGCAAGCATGGTAAACGGCTTAATGCACCAGTTCACCAACAGCGTAAGGATTACCGGCTTTGGGGTCTTGCCGGCTTTTATCACCTGCGCAAAATCTATCTTGACCATAATGGGGTACATCATAAAGAACAGGCATATCGCTATAGGGATAGACACCTGGTAGATAGAAAACCGATCAAGGGCAACCGCCATTTGAGGGAATGTTTTACCCAGTATAATGCCTAAGCCGATGCAAAGGATGACCCAACCCGTGAGATACTTCTCAAAAAAACTTAAACGCCGCTCTTCATGAATAACATATTCCATGGGATTTTTCTCCGTTTATTTTCCGAACTTACAGCAGCCCCCCTCTATCCTGATCGCCTTGATATTCACCAGGCCGTCGGCTATTTTCCTGTGCGCCGAAGTGACGATCCTTGAAAATGTCGGCCGCGAGATTTTCATCTTTTTTGCGGCGTCCTTCTGCCTTAAGCCCTGCAAACAGGCAAGCCGGATAGCTTCAAACTCATCAATAGTCAAATAAACGCTCTTTGCCTGGCTCAGCGGCTTGCATAAAGGCTTGAAGCATCTTTCCCGCGGCGCGCATTTTACCCATCTTGTCTTTTTTGGCCTCAAGGTGAACCTCCGTTATGAACATATGTTCATAACAATTTTAGCATATTAAGATTTTTTGTCAATAAAAAAACCGCTCTTTTAAGCGGCATTTTTGTTTTTTAACGGGCTTGCGTTGCCGGATATCTATTCTAGGCGCATTCTGTGAATTTCAAGGCGTACAGTATTCCCTCCGATGCGGCCCTGACGGATTCGCGTATTTCAGGCGAAAGCCCCGCGCAAAAATCCAAGGAGCGCGGCTGTATGCCCATAATAATAGACTGGCATCCGGTGCACTTATAAAGGTAATCCGTGAAGACGCGCATAGGCATCCGGTGCGTGGAAAAAGATGCGCCTGCCTCCTGCGCCTCCAGGTCGAATATCCCGATGGCCCCTGCCTTACCTTTGAAATCCATCGCATCAATAATGACCAGGTGGCTGGGATTGAATTTTTTTATCTGGCCGGTTAGATTTTCCGGAGCAGTCTCTCCCAAAAAGACTTTCAGGCGCCTTAGCTTATTTTTCTTCGCATAGGCCTGCACTTGCCTTGCTACGGCAATGCCGGCGGCGTCATCTCCCCTTAAGGAAGAGCCTATGCCCAGCACCGCCAGCTTTCCGGCGTCCTTCAATTTATTTCGCAGTATCGTCCTTACTCTCATCGCTAAATACCACCTTTAGTTTATTCGGGTCCAGCTTGGCCAGCTCGAATTCCCCCGTTATCTGAAGGGCTTTTTTCGGGCAGGAATCCACGCACTGGCCGCAATAAATGCATTTGCCCAGATTGATTTCGGCCTCGAATTTTTTATCTGCGGCCTGGCTGATCTTTATGGCGCCGCTGGGGCAGTCGCGCATGCACATTTTGCAGCCGATGCAAAGTTTCGGGTCAAATCTCAGCTTGCCCCGGAATCCCCTGCCCATATCGGACCTGTGCGCCGGATAATTTATCGTGGCCGGCCTCTTGAAAAGCGATTTCATCAGCTGTTTGGCTATTTTCCCGGGTTTCTTCATCGCGGCAACACCCACTTTAAGATAAGGTTAAGTAAAACCTGCAGGAATGCAAGCGGGGCCAGGTATTTCCAGCATAAGTTGATCATCTGGTCCAGCCGCAGCCGGGCGAATAACGAACGCAGGAACGCGATAACGGCAACGATAAAAAATACCTTGATAAGATAAAGCGCAAATACGGCCGGGGCGCTAAGATGCAGCCCGAAATGCAGGAACACCGCGGCAAGCAGCGATGCGCCGACCACCATTTCAATATCTATGGACATCCTCATGAATGCCAGGAACCTGCCCCCGTATTCGGTAAAAGGCCCGGCCACTATTTCAGTCTCGGCCTCCGGGATATCAAAGGG
>JAQTNM010000013.1 GCA_028713875.1 Candidatus Omnitrophota bacterium
TATTTGTTACTACTGTTATAGAAGCTGGTTTAAACATATTCCCGCTGGAATTGCCGCAGGAAGCTTATGAAGTCTATGTGAAAGTAGCTGGGCAAAGAGGCGCGAATAAATTATCACAGGAGCTAGCACGTGGAAGCAATCCTTTAACTTTGGAGCCCGCTAATACACTGGGACGCTCCAGAAGAGCTCCAGTAGTAAGTTTTGAAGTATATGTTGATCCGTTGAATCCTGTGCAGACTCCGGGGATGAGCTTAACCGAAAGGAATAGTTTCTTGGAGTCAAGCAGCAAGCTTTATAGTGCTAAAGGACTGGAATCGGAATCCGCTTATGGCCAGAGAGAAGTAAATCGTTCCAGAGAATATGCCAAACAGATTTTGAAAAAGCAGGGCTTGGAGTTTGGAAAAACTCAACAGGTCGCTAATATTCAGGATAATAAATTTAGCGCTGAAGAGATATCGAAATTAAGCCAGGAGATTCAGGAGCGTTATCCTATAGAGTACAAAGATAAAGTTGCTGCTACAGAAGCCGTTCGTGACCAAGGCCGTAATAAAGCTTCTCCTGTTGAGGAGGCTATCAACGCCGAAAAATCCACGCTAGAATTGGATAATACCCTTAGAGCAATAACCGATATTAACGTTAAAATTAATACAGAAAATTGGCTTACTAATCCGCTAAACGGCTTTATTAAAGTTAATCCTTACGCTGGAACGCAGACCATGACCCAGTCCGGTAAGAGGGCGCTTGAGATTTATCAAGAGAACGCAAAACGTTCTGGCGAAGAATTAACCTTAATGGCTCAGGCATTAGGTTTAAACACCCAGGAAATAAACTCCGATAATAAAGTTAATCTTGAAAAGTTAACCTTCGTTGTTACTGAGGCGATGACAGAAGGTGATTCTATCGCAATTTTTGATAATCTCCGCGGCAGCGGTAATTTAGATGCACTTGCTAAGTTTGGCATAGATATTTCCAAAGAACAACCTGATCTAGAAAAGAGCTTAAGAGTAACTAAGGCTTTTGTAGATAACGGCTTCACCGCCAAAGATTATAGCCTATTTATAGCATTGGTAACATTCATCCAGCAGGCAAACGGCGCATTTAAAGATGTAACGTTTAAAGAGCTGCTTGATTTAGCTAGCCCCATATCTAGTTATTCCTTAGCTAAGACAAGGTTATTGAAAGAATATTTAAGAGAAGATAGCAATGCCGCTCAATTAAGAGATAAGGCAAAAGAAGAATACGGAATAGCTGAGGGTGCTTTTGTAAAAGCCAAGGCCAATTTGGATAAATCTAACGTATTTAATAGGATATTAGCCAATGCTCTGCAGAATAATAAGAAATTGCAGTCTGCTAAGTTGCTGCCCGAGACCGTTAAGGCATATTTTAGCGCCAAAAAAGACTTAGCAGGAGCCAATTATGCTCTTGAGAATAAATATGCTCCTGAGATGGCCAAGGCATTGGGGTTAAGGCCGGAGGAGATTAAATCTGTCTTCTTTGGTAGCGGCCAGTTAGCCGGAGGTCAACTTCCTGGTAATGTAAATGGCCAAGGACAGAAGGGGCCTACAGAAGAGCCTCGTATACCGCCTCAGCAGACGCCGAATGTTCCGCCAACAACGGTTAATACCCTTCTACCCTTACCTATATTAGTAGGCGGGAACATCTCGGTAATGAAAGTATTATCCGCAATTCATCCTTATGTTGCCATTGGATTAGGCGTGGCAGCTTTAGGCACAATAGCATTCTTAGCCTATCGTAACCGCACCATGTCTACGTTTGGCACACAAGTACTTGGTCAAGCTGGCGGTGTCAGTATCGCGACTGCGATTCGCGCAATCGCAGGTCGTGGGATTAGACAAGGGCGCGAGACAATAAGGAAATTAGGTACAGTAGTTGGTATTGTAGGGACTGTTGCGGTAATTGGAGTTGTAGCAGCAGCATTAGTAAGTGGTGTTTTAGTAGTAATAGAAGCATTAGGCTTAGTTGCGTTAGTTGAGTTGACTAAGCGTGGTGCAGGAAGTGCAATCGCCTTAATGGGCATAGTTTCTGGTAACAGAAACGGTGGTTGGGCGAGTGTAAATAAGAAACCTGAGGTAAAACTTGCCATTTCTACGAGTCCGTCCTCTGGATCCCTGAAGAAGGACGTTTTTGTTTCTCCGGAACCCGCCAAAGATGACTTGAAAATATTCCTTCATAATGAGATAATTAGATTAACCAAAAATACAAGCGATAAATTCAAGAAACTTATAGAAGAATTACATAAGAAGGGCCTTATGAATGAAGAGACGTTAACGAGGCTTCTGGGTATAAGAGAAGGTTTAATAGATAAATTATCAAACGCAGCATACCAGGCACGGAAGATGAAGAGGTTGCCTGGAGATGCAAAAACCGACTATTGGCCTGCTGCCGAAGCAATTGATGAGGCAATGAATGGCGTATCTGAGATTATCGTAGAAGGGCCGAGCGTTGAAAAGATGAACAATATTATGGATTTGCATATAAACCTGATTTTTGCAAGGCTAGAGATAGATAATTTACATAAAGATGCACTAAGAAAAGAACTAATTAAAGGGCTGAATGAAATTGACGATATTATTTTGAAGAACTTGACAGAAGAAGAGCAAAAAGAAATACAAAAGAATGGCCTCACAGACTTAATAATTAAAAAATTCCAAGAAAAGGCAGCAACAGCAGAACAGAAGGTAAAAGAGCAAGCCAAAGTTAGAAAAGCAGAGCTTAAGGATAGAATAGCGCAAAAGATAAAAGAAGAAATAAATTCCGGAGCATACAAAGTAAATGCCGATGGTTCAAAAACAGTAATAAAGTCGTATGAAGAACTAAGAGAAGAGGCTGAAGGCGAAATCAAAGGAAAAGTTTTCGCAATGCGCGAGAGAGGGTTATCGAAAGAGACAATAAAGATAATCAAAGGCCTTCTTATTCCTGAAGCACTTAAGGATTACCTCATCGAAAAAGGAATCGGGTTTAGAAGTGAGACATTTGCCGGATTAGATAATGAGAAAACATTAGAAAAGGTTCTTATAATTTGTAGAAAACGTGGTATTTCTGTCAAACCTGAACTTTACGGTGGGGTAGATAACTGCGCACTAGCCGCACTAGAACAGATTGACTTGGATGAAGACGTTATCGATGAAGATCTAATAGGAACAGTCAGGGTTAATCATAATGGCTTTATAACACTTAATGCCGTAACAGGATATAATAAAAATAGTAAAGTTTACAGAGCGACCTTAGATGAATTGAAGAAATTAGGTAAGGAAAACTTTGGTAAAGTGGCAGCTGCTTATTTGACAGATAATGGCAAATTCCATACTATTAGAATACTTGATATTGATAGCAAAGGCAACGTTATAGGCTTTTCGGCTAACGATAGAAAGGATCGTAGGGCAATATTTGTTCCTTATTCAGTTTTAGCTGATAGAGCCGGTAAAGTCATTCTTCTTTCTAAGGAAAGAATCAAGAAGGAGTATTTCAATAATGCAAAAGAACTTTCCGAACAAGAAATGAAGAATATAGAGGTAGGAGGCATTGCATCTACAAACAACAGCACAAACACAACGAATGCTAATAGTAAGAGCACCGAAACCAAGCAAGATAAAACTACAACTACACCTGGCGATGGAGAAGGCACTGGGAATAAAACAAACAAAACTATTCCTGGCGGAACCGGAGCGTCTGGTGTTGGTACAAACGCATTAGGCGAAATTTTAGGAACCTTGGGCGGTATTAATACAAATGGTTTAGTGGAATCGATTAACGAACTAATCAAAAATAATCAGAAAGAATCTACTGCAAGAACAGCTGCTGTTGTGGTTATAGTTAATAACGGTTCTTCTAATGGCGTGATCATAGAGAATAAAGAAAGAAATACCTTAAAAGAAATAACCGGAGACGCTTTAGTTCTTATTGTAAATCCCGATGGCACCTTTGGTATAAAGGCATACGATTCTAAAGCCCCGCCTGTTGGTGAATCTCGCACTGACTCCGTATCCTCCAAGAATACTTCCAAGTTGACTTTAATCATAAGCACCCCGAACGCCAAGAAAACTCTCCAGGTTTACAAAGTTGCTGTAGATGCCCAGGGCCAGCCTAAATTAGTAATATTAAATACAAAAGATATCTCTTCCAAGAAGATTGCTCGTAAGGCAATAGTTATTGATGCCAAAGAAAGAGCAGCAATTGATGATGAGCATACTAGAATTATCCTTGATTATGTTTACGCCAGGGCTGTTATTATTGCTGAAGGCACCGTAGTTATAATAATCGCTATAAATGGCAATACCGAAATTACCAATGAATTTGTAGTTACCCATAAGAACATAGCCGAGGCCATCAGCTCCACCAATGCACAGGTAATCAAATTAAACACCGCAATAAATAACAGAGTAAGATTAAAGTTAGGAAACGGCAAAGGACGCGGGAATAAAGCTAACCAGAAGAACACCAGGGAAAATGCTCCTGTAGCCGTAATTACAGTTAGGGTCACAGGGTCCACAACAGAAGGAAATAATAAAGAAAGCGCTTTCTCGGGTAAGCTAAATAAGATAGTCGCAAGGTTACAAAAAGCTCAGGAAGTTTTAATCGCAGCTATTTTAAATAGAAATAGAATCGAAGTAACAACACAAAATATAGGTTCAGACATCGCCGTTAGTATCAAGATTCACGCCCCTCCTTTAAAGAAATTAGCATCTTTGTTGCGCAACCTAACCAAAGGAGGAAAAAATGATACTAATGAAAGAGATGAGAGAGGAATTAAAGAGCTTAGAAACGCAATACACAATCAACCGTTTGGAAGAAATGAAAGAGAGAACAGAGCAAATAGCAATGCAAGAGGAAATGGGAAATACAGCCGCATAGCCGCTTTATTCAATACTAGGGTAATATTTGCCAGTAAGGTTATCGGATATTTAAATAACCGTCTTAATACCTTTAAGGCTGTCTTAACAGCTTACCTCGCTCGTCATACCAGAAGTCCGACCTTTGTAGCATTCGTAGCTAAAAATCAGAAGATAATTAGATTATTAACCCAGCCGCAAGTCCTAATTTTAGGATTAGCGGCAATTTTTGTAATTGAGGGTCTCGCAGGAGCCCATAACCTCCAGGGACTGACCCCTCTTGTTGAGGCCCTCATTACAATTATAGGAGGTGTGCTATGGTTAAAATCAACTATGCACTACTCGAATTCGACCACATCGTTGAGTTTCAAGCAGACAACACCGTATTTGCAGCAGCTCGGGATAATAGTAATGGCCACATGCGCTTATTTCTCGTCAATGAATCTACCGGCAACATCTATACCCGCAATGGCCGGGCAGATTCTTGGGAGCAGCTTATTGGTAGCGACCATGATACTATTATGGGCCGCATTACCGAAGCTCGCCACAACCACATCCCGGTCTATAAGATCAACGGCGCCAACGGCTCAGCCTACGGAGGTTAAGGCTGGAGCTGTTGGTATGCATCGTTCGTTAACGATTAATTTAGTTTCGTTAGTTATTGGTTTGGCGCTTTCGTTTATGATTATGAACAGGATATTCATTGTTAATAGCCATAGTAGTGCTATCAATTATGACCAAATTAAACAGCAGGCAAAATCGAGCGAATATAGAGGCGATATAGAAGATGCCCTGAAGATAGTAGAAAAACGTAAGCCGGAGCTGTACAGGCTAATTAAAGAAAAAGATATTCCTATCGTAGTGAGCAAGTTGCCTTCTGGCGTTAGTGCAGCGTATAGGTTGGATCATTTCTATGGTGGCGTCATTACTATTTCAGAAGAATGGGTGAGTTTGTTTAAGGACTTTGATTCTTTATCATTGCGCTTACGGGGATCAAATAATAACTATGCTAGAGAAAGATTAGTCACTTACATTATTCATGAAGCTGTACACGCCCAGAGGCTAAATGGAACTAGCGGTATCTTGAAGTATATGTTTAATGCTTGCGGAGAAGAAAAAATAGCAGCGAAAGTAGCGGGTAACGATTGGGAAGAAGGGAAGTCAGTTTACATGTCAATCCAGCTAGCCTATCTAGCCTATACATTATTAATAATAACATTGGCGGTGATTCCCGGGGTAATAATTTTCGCTATAACAAGAGCGCAGTTAAAGCGCCTGTTTGCGGCAGGGATTATAGCCGTAATCCTTGGCCTCAGCGCTGTTTCTGGTAATGCCCTTGCTGAAGATGCAAATAAGGCAGCGGTAGTTACGGCTTCCGTAAATGCTAACGGCGCAAATGGTTCTGGTATTGCTCTGCAGGATGCGAAAAAAGATGTCCCTGAGGCTACCGGCATAGTTGTAAAAGAAGCAGAAGAATCGCCAGCAAAAGAAAAGGTTGATGCGAATACAATCCGTGGGCCTCCGGCTGTGGCAATGTATTTTACTCCAAGTGCCAAGGATAGAAAGTGGACTGGTATTATCATCCATCATTCGGGATCTAGCCGTGACCAGAGCGCAGCAGAAATTAGAAGAGACCATACTCTCCCGAAGGCAAAAGGAGGCGAGGGGTGGCAAGATATTGGTTATCATTTTGTAATCAGGAAAAACGGAGATGTAGAGCTTGGCAGGTCGCTTACAATGGTAGGTGCACATGCCGGCAATACCATTCCGCACGGTAGGAATAAGACTCATATAGGTATATGTTTAATTGGCAACCAAAAGTTTAATCCTATCCAATTCAAAGTTGCAGAAGAACTTGCCAGGCAACTTCGCGCAGTTTATAATATCAAGAGCATTGAGCGTCATCATGAGACATGCCCTGGTCCCGGAGTCGATGTTGAAAGAATAAGCAAGTTAGTCCTTAGCGGAGAAACAAAGAATGTTATTGTTGATCCGGTAAGCACCGCAGCCGTTAAAAATCCCGCCCCAGTTGAGAATCCTGTCAAGACTTCTAACGACACTGCTAAATTCATAGATGTCCAGGCCGAGGATAAATTAGCGATAAAGAGGATAGTTTTTGCCGAAGCAGCTAATGAGTCCAATGATCCCGTAGCGCTCAATGCTGTATTAAATACTTATAATGCTACACGTAAGCCTGGCGAAGACTTAGCAGATACCATGAAGAGAAGAAGCACTGCTTATAGAAATGAAAGTACGCAGTATAAATTAGCCGTAAGCGGCGTCTTTAACAACATAGAAAAGAAAGCCTGGGAGAATATATCCGTCGCCGTAGACAATTTTAAGGCCCAGGCTAACTGGCCATACGCTTTTCATGAGAATTATGCTTTAAAGTGCTATGAAGGAATGTCTGAGGAACAGGTCGATGATTACTTAAGAAAGAATAAATGGGGAAATGAAGTAGATTTCGAACATAAAGTAAAGATAGGTAAAGAATATTATTTCCCGCTGAAAGCTAAAGTAGTTACGCAAGTCGCAGAACCTGTAGAAGCTAAGACCGCTACTGTTACAGATAATGCTGAGGCGAAAGAGGCTGCTAAGCCAGTTGATAGTAAAACAAATGAGGCTGTTACTAAACCGGTGAATCCTGCGCCTATTGAGAATTCCACTAAAGTAAATAATGAAATTAATAAATTAGTAGATGTCTTGACTAAGGCCGATAATAAATTAGAAATAAAGAGGATAGTTTATGCTGAGGCGGCTAATGAAGCAGATAATCCTGAGGCAATCAGCGCCTTATTAAATACTTATAATGCTGCGCGCAACCCCGGCGAAAGCTTAACGGATGCTATGAAAAGAAAGAGTACTGCTTTTAAGAAAAAAAGCACGCAGTATAGATTAGCAGCAAGCGGCAGATTTAACAACATAGAAAAGAAAGCCTGGGAGAATATATCCGTCGCCGTAGACAATTTTAAGGCCCAGGCCGATTGGCCGTATCTTTACCACGAGAATTATAGCCTGAAATGCTACAGGTGGATGTCTGAAAAGCAGATTGACGATTACTTAAGAAAGAATAAATGGGGAGATGAAGTAGATTTCGAACATAAAGTCAAGATAGGCCAAGAATATTATTTCCGCATCAAGCAAGAAGGAAGCATTAAAATTAAACAGGACACAAAAGTTTCGAAGTCAACTCCTCGTATTGTATCTAAGACCCCTGCTGCAAAGAACGCCGCTAGAAAGAACGCGCCTTTTAATGGCCTTGGTTTATTGGTTGTAGCCATATCTGTATTCGGCGCTTTCGGCGGCAACAACAATAAGCGCAGGATTTCTTCCAAGGCATTATACGATTTTGTTAGAGAGATAAGGACTATTCATCCGGCGCTGGCACTGAAGTTAAAAGTTTATGCTGATGGTCTAAAAGTATTAGAGGATTATCTTGCTAAATCCGGAAAAATCAAAGGGCCTCCGATTGTAGCTTATTATAATACCGAGACAAAACAGATCACTTTTAATCTCAGTAACAAAGAAGCCGTGCGTATATTAGAAGAAGCGGGCTTTACTTGCGCCCAAGCCGAAGCGATTTGGAAGGAAGCCGAAAAGCACGAGCAGATACATCAGGAGAATCCCGCCATTGAAGACGAGAAACAGATTTTCAAACTGCAATTCAGTTTCTTCCCTGAAGATATCAGTAATCTTCCGCAAAGAACAAGGACAGAAAAAGAAGACAAAGTCCTTTCCTTTATTGCCGAAATAAATTATAGAGCCGTATTGCTGTTGGATAGTTCTTCCGAACATTCAGACTTCGTTTTTGTGGATTTGTTATTCGCTGACAGGTTATTAGCTAATATGACCCCTTGTCATAAAGCAGCACTTGATATAGAAGGCCTTTACAAGGAAATGATTCATTATAATGTTCTTTCTGAAAAAGAATCCAATCAAGGGAGGGAATTAGCAGAGATTCTTACCGGCCACCATCGGCAGTTAGGCAATGCCCAGGCCCGTTTCAATAGCCTCAGGAAGAAGACCCCAATTACTCCTGAAATACGCCAGAAGATAAAAATAGACGGCTTCTCTGTCAAGGGTATCGCCAATATGAGAGAAAAAGTTGTCCATGGGAAAATCGTAAAATACAAAGATAGTTCTTTCAAAGAGACATTGGCTTACCCTCTTTTTTACACGGTTAAAGAACTAGAGGCGGAGATTGCAGTTTTGAAGGAAGCAGTAGAGGCGGCCGTTAAAGAGTCAAAAGAAAATACGGTTAACATTTATTTAAAAGAAGCGCTTGAGACAGCAGTTAGTTTAGCTAAGAGGACAGGGTATGCGCCGATAAGCCATTTCTTATCGCTGGTGATAGAAAAATTACGGGCATTAGTTGGAGAGGGCAAAGAGATACGCCTGATTAATACTCTACAAAGTGCAGCGCAGAGCGTTTCTAGGAAAATTTATCCCTATACTTATGAAAAGATGCTCAGCAAAGAAGAGATGATGCCGCAGAATAAAACAGAAGAAGATCTCATTGGTATTTCAAATCAATTATTGGCTGTTTATAAAGAAGAGGCTATCGAGGCAAAAATCAAAGGCGATAAGGACAGAGAAGATATGGCTAATCTTAGCACACTCTTCTTAGAAGATATCTTGGCAACGACCTTCCTTATGATAAGAAAAAGAGGATATAGCGTTACTGAAGCGATCTTCCGCGCTGCGCAGCCGACAGTAACCGAAGCTGTGACTCCGGCAAGGACAAGGTTTAATAAAAATGCCCGTGATATTGCTGCAATAGCAATGGAACTTTTACGTAGACTGGAAACCGATACTGCCAAAAAGCAAAAGATTATCCTGACGGATGCGCCTTTAAAAGAAGAATTTATCCTTTTCTTGTATACGGATAATCTTGAATTAGCAGATTATAAATTTTTAAGGAAGACATACCCGAATATGGTAGGGCTTGTGATTAAGACAGGCTTAAAGCATTATGGGATTACTGCCCGTCAGGGAGGCTTCCCGATTTTAACCGAGGCATATACCGATATCGATGGCAATAGAATCTCTACTTGGGAGGCTATTGAAGGAGGGGAGACTGCTATTCTTGATGCAAACACTAGCACCTTAAAGGTCAATCCGAATTTTAATGAATTAGCCGAGGCCCGCAAGGAAGAGATCAGTGAGCAGGCAGTAGAAGAATACGTAGATAACAGGGTATTAGAATCGGTTAAAACAAAAGATGGCGTAGCTTTAGAAGTGGTAGTGAATATTGATTCTTACAAAGAAGCTGATAAATTAAACTCTTTAGGCGTTGATAAAGTAGGCTTATATAGAAGCGAACAGGAATGTGCGTCTAGAGGCCTTATTTCCGAAGAAGGCTGGGTGAAGAAGCTTACCTATATTATAAAAAGAGGCAAGCTCATATGGTTAGTTTTAAGACTATTGGATCGTAAGATTAACGCCATTGGTGGAGATAATAAAAATATTATTGAGTTTGGCGAAAGTTCTTTAGAGGGGTTGGATTTCTTGATTAAAGATTCAATCGGGATAGGGATTGCCCTTACTTTGATACGGGCAGCAATGCGTGTTTATGCAAAATCTAAAGTAGTAGGGATAGAGTTCCCTATGATTAATGACCTAGAAGGCTGGCAGTCAGCCAGGGCTTTAGTTGAGCAAGCCAGGGAAAGTTTGATTGAAGAAGGACTGGTTACAGAAGAAGATTTAGCCGGCTTCAAAGTAGGCCTGATGTTTGAGACGCCCAGTTCTGTTCTTGAGAGAGAAGAATTAATGGCTAGGGCTGACTTTGGCAGCATCGGCACTAATGATTTAATTTCTTTGTTAAGGGGCCTCTCTCGCGGAGCAGAAGGAAGCACAGAATATATGATAGAAGCAAGGCCCGATATTTTAGTGACTATACAGCAGCTTATTAATAGTGCCAAGGAAAGAAAGATTCCTTTATGTGTTTGCGGTATGTTGGCTTCAGAGCTTGATTTTATTCTTTTTGCTGCTTTTAATTCTGCTAATGGCGCAACATTAAAGATCAGCGTTGGCATAGATGAGGTGGCCTCAGTCAAAGAATTTATCCGCCATATTGATACCAGGACATTGAAGGCAGTATTTGAAGGCCTGACTCTTGAGACAGACATTGTTACTTTTAAGAATATTTTAGGCAAAGAAAAAGAGCGCATCAAATCTGAAATCAGGGAAGCAAGTAAAGCAAATTTAACGCACACTACTCCTAAAGACGCTTCAACTTCCAGAACTACTATTAACTGTAATGCTTGGCCCGTATTATTGCTGGCTGGAAAAGCAGGGTTAGTAATCGGCGGCTTGTCTTTTATGGGCTGGTTGATTTATAAAGCGTTTAAGGCTTATCAGGCCAGAAAACATAATCAGAGCCGCGCCCCGCCATCGGATCTACGTAATAAAAACAACTGGAAGAGGGCGACTATTTTTGCGGTGCTCTTCTTCATCATCTGGGAATTAGTCGCTGTTCCTTTTATCAATCTGAAATTAGATAACGATTACCGTAAAGCTTTTAATCAAATTGTTGATTTAGATAACTATGCCAAGTCGGATTATTCTTTAAGCGCCTTGGCTGCTAAGGCGCATTTATTAGGCGAGGCTTACGCAGATAATAAAGCTGAGGAAACACCTGTAGTCCCAACCCAAAAAGCCCCGGAAACAAAGCCAGAAGTAAAAGCCATAGAAACTGTTACTGTCCCTGTCGCAGCTGAAAAGAAAGAATTACCTCAAGGCAATAAAGGTAATTTCGGTAAGGGTTATTATACTAGTGAAGAAAATCCGGATTACCGCCAAGGTTTATATTTTTATAAAGAAGGAAAATATGCGCAGGCAGAAGAGTCTTTTACTAAGGTTGCAAAAGAAAGCCGCCTCTATAAATCCGCGCAGGATTATTTAAAGAAGATATCGCAGCAGCAGGAGAAGAAAGAGCCAGCCGAAGAAAAGGCTCTTGCTGAAGCAGTGCCTGAAGAAAAGCCTACCCAGCCGGTAAAGCATTTAATCAGCCAATATAAATCCATTTTCGCGACATCTCTTGAGGGGCTTGATGAAGCGGCGGCATTTAAGTATAAGACATTGAAGATGGATTATTTAGCTTTCTTAATGCGCGATTTTTATAGAAGCTTCCCTGATGATCCTTTTGCCAATGATTTATTACATGTATACGACTTATCTGCCCAGATAATTGCTTTAACTAAGGGCGGATATCTGAAAGAAGCAGGAGAGCTTATTGCAAGGACCGAAACCGTGATTAGTGCATTAGGGTATTCTGAAGCTTACCGTATCTTGGGAGTCTCAAAAGATATCGATTTTGTTAAATCCGGGACATTAGCCTGGTATATCAAAGCTTTAATTGAATATCATAAGGTGGCTTCTGATGAGGAAGTCTGGGAAGCGATCTTGAAGCATAGCGAAACCCTTATCCAGAACATAGAGAAAGACAAAAATTCTCCTGCCTATGGCGCAGTAGAATTATTTAAAGGAAGCGGCGTTTATTCTGTCGAAAACTGTATTTCCGCGCACAATGTTTTCAGGATGCTCTATGAGATTACCGGAGATTTAAAGTATAAAGAGGTCAAGGACAATTTAAAAGAATTTATCCGCCGGTCAATACGCATAGAAATAAAGAAAGATAAGCCGACGTTTGAGATACTCTTCTGGGATTTTGGCGGCACCAGGAAAGAAATACGTATTATGCGTAGTTACAATAAAGCAACAGGCTGGGATGCGGCTTGTGCTTCTGATGTCTATATCTGGTTAGTGTTGGAGTTTTATCCGGAATTAGGCAGGCGCGGTTTTAAAGAAGCATTCGGAGTTTCGGCAAAGGAAATTTTAGAGACTATTGATGGATTGGCGGTCAGGTCCATTAAAGTAGAAGGGGTAATGTTAAATTCAAAAAAGGCAGAAACTGCACAATTAGTCAGTTTCTTTGCCCCGGGAGAAGTAGGCAGAAAACCTCTTGGTACCATAGAGTGGACTTGTGCTTTAAGCCTTGCTTATGATGCCATCGGTGATACGAAGAAAGCGGATTATTATTCAACACAGGTAAATAAACTTGAGCATCAGGGTTATCTTCCTTATGCTACAGAGAAGAATAGCGATACTACTCATGGTTGGGTGACGCCTAGTACAGATAAATCGGTTATTGCTGAGATATCCGCTGGCTTTGCCAAGGCAAGAGTGAATTATTTTCATCTGCAGCAGAATAAAGATAGGCAGGTTATTATTACCCCTAAACGCTTGGAAGAATACGTTTATAAGTATGATAAAGAAGAGACTTTGAAGCGCATTGACGAAGGCTTACGCAAAGGCGGAGAATATTTTAAGGGCATGGAAAAGAATTTAAGGAAACAGGAGAATCCTTCGTTGAAGGAAATATTCAGTCTTGCTGGTGGTCTTTCCCATTTCACCGGAACGTCTGTGTCACTAGCCGGGCTTAAAGATGGTTTTTATCTTGGCTGTAATCCTTATATTTTAGGATATGGCGGCAATCTCCTGATTAATTTTTATAATATAGCTGTAGGTAAAGCTTATTTACCTCTGGCTATTCCGGAAACAATTGATCAGGCTTTGAATGGCCTGAATAATTTGATGTTAAAACGGTTATTAGAGGATTATTCTTTGATAGTCTACAATAATGATGATCCGGGATTAATCTCCATCTGGCCGACAGACAGGAAACTTCTTCCTTCTTTAAAAGTCGGCCCAGTGCAAGCCGGATGGTACCCCAAGAGAATTAAGATAAATGGTAAAGAACGTAAACTCGCCGATACTAAGTTGTCTTCTTCCGAAATATTATTTGAACCTTTTAAGAATCTTTTTGATTCTAAGCATTATCCGGCAGTATTAGATTTCTCTAAACGTTACAAAAAGGCAATATTCTTAGCCAGCTTTGATACGGATTATAATCATAGTTATTTCGCTTTCGTTGAAGGAAAGAATTATGGCATTACTCGGCATATTATTAATACAGATAAATGGGAGATTCTCTACAAAGAGGAACTACTTTTACCGGAATTGGAATTGTACCTTAAAGATATCGGCATCTGGCCACAGAATTATAACCCGCAGGATAACGATAACAGGCTTTTAATTTATCCTCTACAGAATACGTTGAAATCATTAAGCCAGGCACCTAAGTCATTGGAGGCGAGCTTCTCTTTTGGAATTATGATTAACCCCTTGTCCGGAGAGGTATTTGTTGCTGATTCCTCTAAAGATTTCCCGATGGCAATACAAATGTATTCAGATAGCCCTTATGCCTACACTTATTATGACCCGCTGAATAATTTGATCTTTAAGCCCGGGATGATTCTTTCTTTGATTGACGCTGCCTTCCAGTCAGGCAAAGCGATTGATTATATTTTAGTAGACGGAAAGAAAGTAGCTATTCCTCCGATACAGCCGCCATTAGCCAGAATTATCTGTTTAAACGGTACCTATTATATTTGGGATAAAAATATCCTCGGCTTGCTGCTGAAGAGTAGGTTAATGGAGAAATTAAATATTACCTATATTGATCCGGTAAGCAAAAAAGAATATGTCCTGCCGTTGGCTGAAGGGACAGTGATTACAGAAATAGCGCCTTTTAAGAAAGAAATTAAGCTTATGGCTAATGGCAAAGAAGAAACCA
>JAQTNM010000014.1 GCA_028713875.1 Candidatus Omnitrophota bacterium
CTCTTGATTAATTTTTGGAAAAACAACTCTTCTATAATCTTCAACCTGCTTTTTAGCAGATATTTCAAAAATATCAACTAAAGATGCCAAATCTTTTTTTAGAGTCGCTCGAATATCGCTATCTAATTGTTCTATTCCATTTGATTTTTGCCCAGCGTGAAGCAAAACAAGGCCACCTAATCCATGTATTTTTTGACATGCTTCTTCAAAGTTGCAGTAAATTTGTTTATCGCCTATTGTTTTGATATCATCTTCTGAAAATTTAAGTGGACAGAGTAATTTGTCATAGATACTTTTTGGAGTAACTGAATTATCGAAAACTCCAATAATGTGTATGCCTTTATTTCCCTTATCGGTTCGTAACTCAACGCCAGGCAAAATCGTTATATTCTTGCCCTTTGCAGCTTTTACGATATCATCAATTCCTTCTACAGTGTGATGGTCTGTAATCGCGATAACAGACAAATTTTCTGTTATTGCTTTTTTCACTATATCTTCTGCTGTCGCGTTACAGCTACCATCCCAATCATAAGAAGCAGGGGTATGGATATGTAAATCCCACTTTCTCCAAATTGATCCGCGCAGTAAATTCATAGTTAAGTTAGTACTTCAAAAATAGTTGGCAACAATATCTTACTTTTTAGCTTTTTATTTGAGCCTCTGATTCTTGAACCAATTTGGCCAATAATTCCTTTTTATTTGTTTTTGATAACAATTCTGAAAATTCAATGCAGGATTTAAATATCATCCCCACATTTTCTTTCCTTGCGTTAAGTTTTAAATTCTGCTCAAGCTGATGATGAATTGAGGGAGCGGAAAAAATTCCAATTACTTTCTTGTTATGATTTCCTCTTTTAAATTTAGCAATGTGATCGGGTACGGAAGATGCTTCTGCACAACTCCACTGGGCGCGGGTTCCTCTAAAAGTTGTTAGTTCTAATACGAATAGATAACTATCTATCTCAAAAACAATATCGGGGTTGCCTTCTTTACCTCCAGGGGCCGGTTCATCAATTCCATATTTCCCTTCATGGCCATACCAGAAAACTTCATCAATTATATGATTTTCCTTCAAACTATTAAGTAATCTGTAGAACAAATATTCTAAGCGCCCGCCTTTCCTTCGATTATCAAAATAATTTTTACCTAAAACTTTTTCTATAACTTTAAGCTTTTTAGAATATTCTTCATCAAATCCAGCATATTTATCCGATAGCATTTCTTTAATCTTGACTACAATATCTTGTTTGTTTAAACCCGGAGTATGTTCTATTGCTTTTAAATCCAATAAAAATTGCTTATCCGCTCTTGTGAACTTAATCTCTCTATTATATATCTCGTTACCTTTTTCTAGATCGTAGGCTATGATTTTATATACTTCATCATCAAAAACAGGAGCAACAAAGGACGTTTTTCGCTCCGAAATTACATCACCTTTTACTATATAATCATCTTTATAAATAGTAAGCAAAAGCTCGCTAGCTACATTGGCTTTAAAGACAATATCAAAGGGTGGAAATAATCTTTTTGGATCTGAGAAATACTCTTTCCATAAAAACCAATCGTCTTTAAAATCATATATTTCAATATCCTCAAATTTCTTGAGCAATTGACGTACTTCTTCTTTATTCTTTAATTTGATAGCTGGCAGTTTTGTATCTTTTGTCTTATTGACATTAACAAAATCCCTATCGCAGAGCCCGGTTGAATAACACAAATACATATAATAACCAGCCGTCGGGGCTTTCACCAAGGTAAGCTTACCTTCATCTGTTTTTTCGTAAGCCCTTATCTCTGCCGTCCTTTTCTCTGGAGGCAAAGCTCGGAAATTTTTAATACGTTCCCTTAAAAGAGGAAGTTCGTCTTCTGTTTTGGTGTGAAATAAAATATATCCAATTTCTTCTTTGTCGAGAAAGTCTAATTCTAAAAGAAGCTTTAAGGTCATCCTAAAGGGGAAAACAAGAATATTTTCGCAATCCTTTTTGATGCTAGGATTCGTGATAATTAATTTTGACATCTGTTTTGCGAAAACTTCTGAAATGTCTATCAAATCTCCGGCTTCAGAATACTCTTTTATATTCTTATGTTTAGGTACCTGCTCTATTTTATGTTTCCTTATTAATTCATAGCCAATATCTGTAACCATTATTCTTTGTGGACTAGACGATTCATCTATATACACAAATCCTAAATATTTCGGTAGATTGGCCAACAATGTTCTTACAGACTGATGGGTTATCGCCTTGCCGGATTCAGTAAGACCGGCTTTACCCATTTCACTACCTAGAGATTCTTGTTTTCCACTTGACCAAGACTTTCCCAAAAACTTATCCCAACTAAGCACATAAACCATGTATATTGTTTGATGCACGCTACCTCTCTTCGGTATGTGCCAAATTTCTTTAGTCCTTGTTAATTTAGCCATTTTACTTCTCCAATGCTATTACCCAATCTTCTTTTATTAACCCTCCTCGGCCCTTTCGAGGGATTCTCAGATATCTATTTTTTATTCTATATGAAAAAAGGTTAACTAAGCGGAAATTTTCCTTTTTTGCAATATCAATTATAACATCACTTGTAGGTATATCTACGTCTCTTATTTGACTATTGCCTACCACGATTACATAATGTCCACCATTCTTTAAAAGTGAATAAACTTGCTTTATATTTTCTTGCATGTCATTAAAAAACCTAGATACAACAAAAGCCCTCTTTCCATCTTTCTTGTATATTTCTTTTAGGGCCATATCTAATTTAACGCTAAAGTGAGAGGGGGCTTCTTTATTATATACTCTAACCGGTATGGCCTCTGTTCCAAACTGCCTTTCTTTATAAGCGGGAATTTCTTTCTCTTGGATATGCCCTAGCCATATATTTTCTAATCGCAGCGACCTTACATAATCAAAAGCATTAATATATGGTGGAGACGTGACTGCTAAAGATACATTTTGCCTTGTGTAATTCTTTATTCTCGACCTATTTATTTTCTTGGCATTGCCTCCTATAATAAAACACTTGTTTTTTACGAGACCTTGGTTATCTTTAAGCTCGTTAAGATAATTATCCAAAATCTTTATAAATACAGCGGAAGGATTGAGAGGACTCTTTTTAATCCTTTTTGATACATAAGGTTTTGGAGAAGTATCGTCTGCAAAAGAACATTTCCTAACAGTGCTTGCTAAACAAAGCATCAGGAAATCCCTGACTCGCGATTTTTCATTTGAATTATTTAGAATGACAGATTTGATAAAGGAGAGGCCTCTGATTGATTGAGGAGGAAACCAATGAGAAATATTAGAGAAATCAGGAACAAATTCTTTATATAGTTCTAATTTCCCTTTCGAAATCTTTTCT
Source organism: Candidatus Omnitrophota bacterium (assembly GCA_028713875.1). Lineage (GTDB taxonomy): Bacteria > Omnitrophota > Gorgyraeia > Gygaellales > Profunditerraquicolaceae > JAQTNM01. Next base: position 3,355 of record JAQTNM010000014.1, read on the forward strand.
CTAATTTTTTCAATATCTCTTATATCCTTTTTCGTATACTTATAAGTTTTAGTTCTTGATATAAGTCTGCTTAAAGGATCAAAATCAATGCCTGCTGCTATCCGGTTGAGCGTGACTGCCTCAAGCAAAGTAGTACCAGAACCACAAAAAGGGTCTAAAACCACATCCCCTTCTTTAGAGTATTTTTTTATAGCCCACCTGGGAATATGAGGAATAAATTTACAGGGATATTTGAAGAAGCCATGCGTATAATAATTGACATTATTGCTTGTAATTTCAAAAACAGAATTGAAGCTAGTATCTTCGGGTAACTCAGTAACTTTAATTATTCTTTGTCTCATTTTCTTAATAAAACGATGCTCTCTCTCAAATATTCCTTTAAATTGCCAATTTTAAGATGTTGCTGAGAACTTGTTTCGTTGGTTCTTGCCACAATTATTTTCTTGCAACGGAAACCTATATCTTCCCCTATAAGGCCCAAAATAGTGTCAGTTGGTACGGGTAATGTACCGTAAGCGGAATTCCCAACCACTATTGCGCAATATCCATTTTTTTCAAGTTTTCCAAAAAGAGCTTGGAGCACCTCTCGCATCTGAATAAAATAGTTGTTTAACATGTAAGGAAGCCTTGTATCCCAAAGCTGGTTTTTCCTGAGATAGCTAATAATATCTGCTAAAATCTCCGGCATATTGTCTAAATTAAACACCTTCTCGATAGAAGCATTAAGATTGGATGATAGCGCAGTTTTCCTCTTATTTCTTAGTTCTTCATAATTTCTTACAAATCCACCCATCCATAACTCTATTTTGTATACCTCAAAAGGGTCAAAACAATTTGCATAAGGCGGAGAAAATATAGCGACGTCGAATTTCCCAACATCATATTTTTTTAAATTTATACTTGAATCATTTATTATCCCTGGCTCATGATGAATTGATGAAAGATGAGAAAGATCGTTATATATCTCCTTGAGTCTATTTTTAAATTCAACAACAGGATCTACTTTATTGATTCTTATTCTCTTTTTTAAACCATTTCCGCCTCTGCGGTAATTAGAAACTTTCTCAAGAACGGAAAGCCAAGCAAAAAAACAAATGTTTTTTACTCTGATATTCTGCAGATTATCTATTTGTTCCCTTATCTGTAAAAGTTTATTAAGTCTCCCCGGAGTGAATAAACGACCCAGGAGGCTGAATTCTATATCAAGAGATTTTACTTTCTTTGTAAGTGAAAAATCTTTATTAGCAAATTCCCCGATTTGTTTTATTTCTGATGTTGTATAATTTCGTGTTTTTACTTCCGATGCAAATGCCGAAAATGGATTAATTTCCACCCCCAAAGAGTCATAACCTAATTCTTTAGCCACAACTAACGATGTACCAGAACCGCAAAAGGGGTCTAAAATTCTCGCATTACTTTTGAGATTTATTTCTGTAAAAATATTCTTTACCAAATCGGGAGAATAACCTTCTTGGTAGTAAAACCATCTGTGGACTGGGATATTTTTGGTCTGTGAAAAATTTACTAAATATTCATAATTTCTATCCGGATCGGTATTTAACCGTCTATCCAATAACTTATATTTATTCAAGAATTTTTCTTTTGTATTTTTCATCTTTTCTATATTCTAAATACTATTTTTATTTTATATTCTTAAAAAGCTTCCCGCAATGTCTGTAGAGTTACACTCACCACAAAAAAACCCTCGCTTAATAAGCGAAGGTTTTAATTATATTAACGTGGCAGTTCCCCCTTCGAAACGTACCACACTCGGATTTATAATGTTTTTATACATCAAAGCTGTATAAAAATCAAGCTTTTTTATCAATAGATTTAATAGTTTGCCAACGGCGTCCAATTAAATTCGACCTCAATTTTCCTACGATAATCCGTGTTAATCTGTAAGGGTGCCTTCCGAATGTACTCTTCTGCATATTTTCGCTTTTCATATGGTAAGCCCTTAAGAAAAGATATAATTTCTTCTACTGAAGGTATTCTTTTTTCATTGCTATTAAATCTTGGAGACAATGCTGTCCAAATAACGGCTTCAAGATTTTTCTGGATAGCCCACTCACCTATTACTTTGTCAAATTCATGTCTTGCATTGCTGTTTGGAGGCCAAGATCCTATATTCGCGATATCAGTTCTTTCGCGCCTTGCTAATTCCTTTTTGGCTTGATCTAAGTCGGTGATAGACATAAGAGCCCATAAACTTCTAACACATGGCATATCTGCAACAAGAACTAATGTAATCCTTTCGCCCTGCGAAAGACGAGCAAATTCAATAGGGAGAAGTGGTCCGTCATTAAACCAAGGTATGCGTACTGGAAGGTCTTGTGGATTCCAAACCAACGATCCCCAACCTAAGCAGGCTATTTTCATATTTTAGAATTGAGTTAAAATTAACCCCTATTTTGGCTCAAAGTGCCCACACTTAGCACAAATCTCGTCTGCTTTGGCTAATTCTAATTCTGGCACTTCTTCTCCTGGTTTTATTGGTTTTAATTCAATAATGCTGAACAACTTAGGATCGCAGACGGCTTGTTCAAAATTCTTACAATTTAAGAAGTCTCTCTCGAGACTCATATTAGTTATTTCCAACCAAGATTTGCCTATGCACTTAGGCAGCCTTTTGATTAATTCATTCAGCCGTGAATCCGGACCGTCAATAAAAATATAAGTTTTGCTACTTCCAATTAACATTAATTGATTCTTTTTAATAGGCTGTTTCCGGAGATCTTTAAACCTTACGAGCTTAAAGTTCTCAATATCTGGATTGACTTGAAATTTATCCCCGGCTCCAAAAAATCGTGCTTCTGTCTTGGCCATCCATTTTATTTCCGGATAATTGCCAAATTGTTCAAACATTTTAACTCCTTTTCTTTAACCACATTATACCTCTATTTCCGATAAATTTTAACCTTTTCTTAATACAGATAGCAGACGTCTTAATTCTCTTGCATTCAGCTTATCCGCTTCTTTCAGTCCACAATCGTGCCTCAAAAACAGATAAAACCTTATCATCGCTTTTGTTTCCTCAATCAGTTTCCTGTGCCTTATATTCCAGAGCCATGTAAACATCTTGCCACCTCCTATTATAATTGACGCAAGAGATGGTAAAATCTAACAGGAATTATTTATACGGCAAAACCCTCTACCGCCTCCCTTACCAGCTCGGATATTTTTCTGCCGGTTTTCTCGCATAATTCCCTTAACCTCGCATCCTGTTCTTTTCTTACGGTGCGTGGCAAAACCTTGAGGCCAACAGGTGGGGTTTTACGCAAAGGCTCGCAAGGCAGACCTTTCTGTTTAACATGCCGGAAATAGACATCAAGTATCCTTCTCAATGCCGCTGATTCGGTTTTATCCTCTTTATAAGCCAAATTCCCCAGTTTCCTGGTCAACTCCGGCGTTAAGCCGACATAAATGGTAGTGTAATTTCTTGGACCCGCGCCCGTCTTAACCAGCCGTTTCTTTTCATTAGGCAAGATAGTTTCAAAGTGAAGCTGGAGGCATTTTCGTGTGTTGCCCTGCCAGGATATGTATCGTCCCGGATTTTACCATGGAATCCAGGATAAACCCTGGGATATTGCTTTTGTCTCCTAAAATCATAGCGCCTAAAATTCCTGCCGTGCCTGAGGAAGTATACCTGAAAATCACTTCTTCTATCTTGTCCTTAATCCATAAGGAGAATCTTTTGACCTTTGAGCCTTTATCTTTATCCAGTCTGGTTACGTCTGTCTCGGATCTTACGTGCATTACCAGCCATATGCCCTGCCTTTTTAAATAATCCCTGTAACTTTGATTGAAACTAAAAGGCCGGCGCAGATCCCCGCAAAGGATTAACTGCTGTCCGTAATGAAAATTTTTACTGCTCTTTACCCGGGCCAGAATATCGCCGCAGGCGCTGCGGCTGGAATCCCCAATCTGTATTTGCTCTACCCGGAACATAAAGGAAGAGGAGCCGTCTTTTTCCCTGGGCTCCTCATTAATAAAGCCTTTGATAATAGACGATCCTAACTTTGCTGAATAAGGATATTTAGCAATATTACAGGCCGGCAAATACCGGCTGTTCTTAAGCAGTATCACCCCCAGAAGGAATGCCAGACACAGCAGGCAGATGTTAAAAACGGGCTTGTGTTCCTGTGTAAGAATGGCGCCAAACAGGATTATGCCTGTTAAAAGATATGCGGGAATAAATGAAAGCGGGATTTTGTCTGCGAAAAATATCCCCAGGCAAAAAAGAAGCGTTAATGCGGCTAAGGGCCGTTTCATCAATATTACCTGATCACAAACTCATCTTTGATCTTTTCATATTTTGAGCCGGTAATGCCTTTTATGCGCCTTAATTCCTCAACATCACGGAATCCGCCCTCTTTCAGGCGATATTCAATTATGCGTCCGGCTATTTTTTCTCCGATCCCGCGCACCCTCATCAGCACGGGCATATCCGCCCGGTTAAGGTCTATTTTCGTCATATCCTTCCTTAAAACAGCGGCGGCCATGCTTGAGGAAAAATTTTTGCGCACGTAATCTATGCCGGCGCCTGCCAGGCTTGCGATCGCAAGGAATAATATCACCTGCCGTTCCTGTTTGCTAAGATTAAACATATAACTATCCCCCTTTGTCTTAATTGACGCCAAAACCCGGCAAATCTAACCGAAATATTATCATGTATATGTCTACTTGATGTCAGGTCTTGCTGGAGTGCGCATTAGAAAATTTTCGGCAAATGTGCGCAAGGACTTACGAGGAGCGTAGGGCAGATAATCCGATAAAGGCTATCCGCAGCGACGAGGTAAGCCGTAGCGCACGGCGAAAATTTTCAGCGCACGGAAGCAAGACCTGACATTTTGTGGGCTTATACTACGATATTAACTAACTTACGGGGGACAATAATGCAGTTTTTGGGGGACTTGCCTTGCATCCAAGATATAACTTTTTCATCTCCAAGCGCCAGCTCTCTCAGCTTCTCATCCCGGATATCCGAGGGAACCTCTATTTTTGCGCGCACCTTGCCGTTGACCTGGACTACAACGGTGACCTGGTCTTCAACTAATAATGCGGGGTCGTATTCCGGCCAGGCGGCTTTAAATACGCTTTCTTTGTTGCCCAGGCCATGCCATAATTCCTCGCAGAAATGCGGGGCAACCGGAGCCAGCATGATGATAAGCCTTGAAAACACCTCTCTATCCGCTGCGGACTGGTAAATCGCATTGACGAATTCCATTATTGCGGCGATTGCAGTGTTAAACTTGAATTCCCGAATATCTTCGGTGACTTTCTTAATAGTTTTATGCATTGTCCGCGCCAGGTCCATATCGGCTTTTTCTGCCAGGTTCTCCCGGATGCGCCAGACGCGGTTTAAGAACCTGAATGCGCCTTCTATGCCTTTTTCATCCCATTCCAGCTCGGTTTCCGGAGGCGCGGCAAAAAGGATAAATAACCTTAAAGTATCCGCCCCGTATCTTGAGATAATCGCATCCGGGTCAACGGTATTACCTCTGGACTTGGACATTACTTCCCCGTCTTTTAAGACCATGCCCTGGGTCAGCAGTCTCTGGAACGGCTCGTTAAAATCCAGAAGCCCCAGGTCCTTTAAGAATTTGGTAAAAAAGCGGGAATAGAGAAGATGCAGGACAGCATGTTCTATGCCGCCGATATACTGGTCCACGGTCATCCAGTAAGCCGCTTCTTTTTTGTCAAAAGGCCCTTCCCGGAATTTTGGCGAGCAGAAACGCAAGAAATACCATGAAGAATCAATGAAAGTGGCCATGGTATCGGTTTCCCTTCTAGCCGCAGCATTACATTTGGGGCATTTGGCGTTCACGAATTCTTTCACTTGATTCAAAGGGCTGCCGCCTTTGCCGGTAAAACGCACGTCTTCCGGTAACTCTACGGGTAAGTTTTCATAAGGCACCCCGACAATCCCGCATTTGTCGCAATAAATAACCGGTATAGGAGTACCCCAATAGCGCTGCCTGGAAATGAGCCAGTCGCGCAGCCGCCAGTTGACCGTGATCTTTCCTGTGCCGGTTTTCTCCATCCACTCGGCTATCCTGCTTTTTGCTTCCTGATTATCTAAACCGTCAAACTCTCCGGAATTGACCTGGGTTCCTGCGCCCTCGTAGGCCCCGGTTAATTCTTCGGCTGATTTTAGATTTTGCCCCGCGGGCCGAATGACAATGCGCATAGGCAATTTATGTTCTTTGGCAAAAAGGAAATCCCTCTGGTCATGGGCAGGCACAGCCATAATCGCGCCTGTGCCGTATTCCATCAATACATAATCAGCTACCCAAATAGGCATGACTTCGTTATTCACCGGATTCACGGCATACCTTCCGGTAAACACACCCTCCTTTTTCAACCCGGCGGCAGTGCGTTCAAGGCTAGTCTCTTTACTTACCTTGTCAATAAACTTTAAGATTTCTTTTTCCCGGGGCAGGCCTTTGATTATTTTCCTAACAAAAGGATGTTCGGGGGCAAGCACGATGTAGGTGGCGCCGAATATTGTATCCTGGCGCGTGGTAAATACGGGAATAACCTCTCCGGTCTCTTTTTCCTTAAAATAAATTTCTACTCCCTGGCTCTTACCCAGCCAGTTCCTCTGCATGGTTAATACGCGCTCCGGCCAGTCTTTGAGCTTGTCCAGGTCCTCAAGCAGCCTCTCTTTATACTCGGTGATCTTGATGAACCACTGCTCCAACTCTTTCTGGATAACCTCTTTCTTGCAGCGCCAGCATTTTCCTTCAATGACTTCTTCGTTGGCCAGGGTAGTCTCGCAGTCAGGGCACCAGTTAACTACTGCCGCTTTTTTATAGGCCAGGCCTTTCTCAAACATCTTCAGGAATATCCACTGGTTCCAACGGTAATATTCAGGCAGGCACGTAGAGACCTCCCTTTCCCAGTCATAGGAAAAACCCATGGCCTTAAGTTCCTTGCGCATCTGGTTGATACAATTTATGGTCCAGGCTGCAGGGTGGCTCTTGTTTTTGATGGCGGCGTTCTCCGCGGGCTGGCCAAAGGCGTCAAAGCCCATCGGATGCAGGACATTAAAACCCTGCATCATTTTAAAACGGCTGGCTACGTCTCCGATGGTATAATTGCGCACATGGCCCATATGTATCCTGCCGGAAGGATAAGGGAACATCTCCAGGAGATAATACTTTTTCCTGACGGGATCAGGCTTTGCGTTAAAAATCTTACCCTCTTCCCAAATTTCTTGCCACCTGCGTTCTATCTCTTTGAAAGGATATATCATTCTTTCCTTAATTTCCTTACCGTATTCAGGTTCATCGCGTCGGATTTTTCGCTGTCCTTGGGTGTCTCTAAAATAAAAGCCGCGTCTCTCAATTTAGGGTGGTTAATGATCCTCTTCATACCGGTAAGGCCGATCCTGCCTTTGCCGATATGCTCATGCCGGTCGTGCCTGGAGCCGAGCTTGCCTTTGGCATCGTTTAAATGAATAAGCTTAACCAAGCCAAGGCCTGCTGTCTTGTCTATCTCCTCCAGCATTGCCTCAAGGCCCTGCGCGGTTGCGATATCGTATCCGGCTAAATAGGCATGCGCGGTATCCAGGCAAAGCCCGATGCGCTTTTTATTTGTCAGCCCGGCAATTACTCTCTGCTGGTGCTCAAATTTATATCCCAGCCATGAACCTGAGCCGGCGGTATTTTCCAGTAATATGCCCACGTCGGCCTTATAGGTCTTTTCTAAAATAATATTCAAGGCCTCGGTTAACCTCTTTAAGCCCGCGTTTTCAGAAGTATTCTTATGGCTGCCCATATGGGTGACAATATATTCGGCTTTTAATTTCTGCGCCTCCAGGATATCTTCAACATAGGCATTGATGGAAGCCCGGTAGAGCCGGCGGTCCGGAGAAGCCAGGTTGATCAAATACGCTATGTGGATGAATACGGGATTTATGCCGGTTTCGGACTTACGCGCCTTAAATTCCTCTATATCTTCATGGCTTAAAGAACGCTCCCGCCATCTTTGCGGGCTGCGCGAAAAAATCTGCATGGTATTGCAGCCCAATTCCTGCGCCCGCTCCAAAGTCTCATAAATCCTGCCTGCCCCGGAAATGTGCACGCCTAATTTCATCGTGTCATTGTAACATAGAAGGCCGGCGAGGTCAAAATCTTATCCAGGGGTTGATCTTCAATTTTTTATGCTTGGCGTATAGCAAAAATATATAAGTCCAATCAAGGATAAAAGTTGCTCCTCCCAGCAGGCTAAAAAATGGCGAAAACCTGAATAACAAATAAGGAGAAAAGGCCGCGAAGGAGCCGGCCATTTTTAAAAATGCGATATATATTGATTGGCCCCCTATATTATTGCGCTTAAGCAGCATGAATATAAACAAAAGGGACATCATGCAGTTTTGGGTATACCCGGAATATACGCCCCGCCAGTCTTTAAGCTCATAGGTGATAAATAATATTGCCGAAAAGCTGATGGCTGCAGTCAATATCAGGATAGGATGGAAAAAACGCTTTAATATTGCCTGGTTTGCTACCGACCTGCCGTATTTAACGATCTGGAACAGGATTACCGCGTCTAATAAGAACCAGGGGATATTAAAATAAAGTTTGGCCGGGCATTGCGGATAAACAAACGAAAATATGAATTCCCAGGATAAGTTGGCGCAAGCGGCCACTAACGGCATCCCGTAAGTCTTGTCTTGATATCCGCGCTTGATTATCAGGATATAGGCTAATGTCCAGAATAGCCCGGGTATGACCCGTATGCACCAAAATGCAATCAGCAAATTCACATCAGTAATCATGAATCAAACTATCCTTTGTCCTTATTGAATTAAGCGTATCCTGCGATTGAGGAATGAAATTGAGAGCCCCGGAAAGAATTTCTTAAAAAAGATTGGTGGAGCCGGGGGGAGTTGAACCCCCGACCTTTTGACTGCCAGTCAAACGCGCTCCCAACTGCGCTACGGCCCCGAATGTTTTATATTGACCTTTGTTATTTTAGAATATAAAATAGCTTGCGTCAACTAAATATTGCCGGAGTGGCGGAATGGCAGACGCGGCAGCCTCAAAAGCTGTTGAGGGCAACCTCATGGGGGTTCAAGTCCCTTCTCCGGCACTTTTTAAAAATGAAACAAAATATAAACTATAATTGGAATTCTAATCTAGCTTATGCCGTAGGCCTCATAACCACCGATGGTAATCTATGTAAAGATGGAAGACATATTCTATTCACTACAACTGATAGACAATTGGCAAATGTATTTAAGGGGTGCCTGGGCATTAAAAATAAAATCATGATGACTTCTCCAAGTGGATTTGGAAGAAAGAATGCATATAGAATAAATTTTGGAAATGTAAAATTATATAGATGGTTACAGAAAATTGGCATGGTGTCTAATAAAATGAATTTTAAAGGAAAGTTAAATATACGAGGCGGATATTTTGTTGATTTTTTACGCGGCCATCTCGATGGCGATGGGTCTATTTTTACCTGTACTGATAGGTATATGGCTTATAAAGGAAGGAGATACGTTTACAACAGGTTATATACAAATTTTATTTCTACCAATCGCAGGCAAATTAAATGGATTCGGTCTCGAATAAAGGAAATTCTCAATATACAGGGGTCTTTAACTTCTTATCTAAAGAAAGATAGAAAAATTCCTATCTGGCAACTTCGTTTTGCTAAAAACGACTCACTTAAGCTATTGCATTGGATATACTATAAGCCTACCTTGCCTTGTTTAAACCGTAAGAGAAAAATTGCTGAACGATTCTTAAGAAATCGCCTTTGGGGTATTCCTTAGACGAAGGGCACCATTTAAAAATATTCCCCTCCGATAGTATTCCCGAGACACAATACAACTTATTCCTGGTGGTGTTCCAGGTGCCGGTGAGGATGGATGTGGACTTTATCCTCGTGCTTATGGCGGTGGAGATGGACGAGATTGTGCGCCTCCAGGAAACCCTGGTCGGATAATACCTCCTGAGAGGCAGCGCTGCGGATTATCTTTTTATCTGCGCCGAAAACATGCACGGTGTCGGCTATTTCTCCAACATTGTGCAGGTCATGCGTGGCCGTAACAATGGTTTTGCCGTTTTCGTTCTCGGCCAGAAGGATATCCACGATATCCCTTGCCGTCTGCGGGTCAAGCCCGGCTGTGGGCTCATCCAAAAGCAATACCTCGGGGTTTATGGCTAAAACAGAGGCAATAGCGACCTTCTTTTTCTCTCCTATACTCAACTGATGGGGGGAGCGTTCCAATAAATGAGTAATCTTGAGTATATCCGCTAATTCATCCAGCCGTTCGTTTATCTTATCCGCAGGCGCCCCCAGCTGTAAAGGCCCGAAAATTATGTCTTCTTTCACTGTGGGGCAAAATAACTGTATGTCGGAATTCTGGAATACGAACCCCACTTTTTTCCTGAATTCCCGCGCAAATCCCGGCTCATCCAGCAGGCTTTCTTTTAGCTCTCTGCCAAAGGCCCTTATTATCCCCTTATCCGGGAATATCAAGGCATCCAGCATGGTAAGCAGCGTGGATTTTCCGGTGCCGTTTGCCCCGATTATGGCGACCTTGCTCCCCCCGGCAATTGCCAGATCCACTGCGCACAATGCCGGGATCTTTCCAAGATAAGAATAGGAAACCCGCTCTAACTCAAAAAATACTCCTGCCATATCACTCCTAAAAATAATATGAGTGCTGCGCCCAGGCAAAATATGTCTTTTGGCCTGATCTGAAATTCATCCAGCGCCTTTGGTTCGCCGTCATAGCCGCGGGAGAGCATCGCATAATACACCTGGTTATGCAGGGCATACGAACGCTGCCAAAGAGAAGCAATATTCCAGGCTACCATTCCCTGGCCTTTTTTCACCGAAGAGACGAAACCTACCCTGCTTTTGATCGCCAGATAAGTATTCTGCAGTACCTCAATAAAAAGAAAAATATAGCGAT
>JAQTNM010000015.1 GCA_028713875.1 Candidatus Omnitrophota bacterium
CGGCGCTGGGTATAGATAACTTCTCTCTGCTTGTTCATTACGTTATCATATTCCAGGAGCTGTTTCCTGATCTCAAAATTATGTGTCTCCACGCGCCTCTGAGCGATTTCAATTGAGCGGCTCACCCAGGGATGCTCGATCACCTGCCCTTCTTCCAGGCCCAGCTTATCCATAACCCCGACTAAACGGTCAGAGCCGAATAGGCGCATTAAATCATCACCCAAGGAAACGTAGAACCGCGACGAACCGGGGTCTCCCTGCCGGCCGCTTCTGCCGCGCAGCTGATTATCAATACGCCTGGCTTCGTGGCGTTCGGTGCCTAACACATGCAGGCCGCCTGATTCCACCACTTTTTCATGCTCGGCCTGTGTCTCTTTTTTATACTTCTCCAGCAGCTGGTTGTATTCTTCCTGGTAATTCGGCTCTGAGGGCTCAAGTTTCTGCCTTAAAACATTCTTTGCCATATGCTCGGCGTTGCCGCCCAATAGAATATCCGTCCCTCTTCCGGCCATATTGGTAGCGATGGTCACTCCTTTAAACCTTCCGGCCTGGGCCACTATGTGCGCCTCCATCTCGTGGTATTTGGCGTTAAGCACCTGGTGGTTTATGCCGCGTCGCTTCAACATCTCCGAAAGCCGCTCGGATCTATCAATGGAGATCGTGCCTACGAGCACCGGCCGGCCGGCCTTATGGAGCTCCTCTATCTCCTGAACCACCGCATCAAATTTTTCTTTCTCCGTTTTATATACGCGGTCGGGGTAATTCGCGCGGATAAGGGGCCTGTTAGTCGGTATCACTACCACGTCCAGCTTATATATTGATTTGAATTCATTGGCTTCAGTGAACGCCGTGCCGGTCATACCCGCTAACTTGTCATACAGGCGGAAATAATTCTGGAAGGTAATCGTGGCCAAAGTCTGGTTCTCGCGCTCTATTCTTACGCCTTCCTTGGCCTCAACTGCCTGATGCAGGCCGTCTGACCAGCGCCGGCCCGGCATCATCCTGCCCGTGAACTCATCAACGATAATCACCTGCCCGTCCTTGACTACATAATGCACGTCTTTCTTATAAAGATTGTGCGCGCTTAAGGCCTGGATAACGTGATGCCTCCATTCCATTGTCTCCATATCGTGAAGGCTGGCGATCCCCAATAACGAACATACCTTGGCTTCGCCGTCTTCGGTAAGATAGGCGGTATGCGCTTTTTCATCAACAACGTAATCAAAGCCCTTTGCCAGGTCTATGCCTTTATATTTGGCGTCGATCTGGTCCTTCTCCAGTATTATCTTGCCTTTAAGGCGGGGCACTATCTTATCCACGGTGTAATATTTTTCGGTTGACTCTTCAGCCGGGCCGGAGATGATCAAAGGCGTGCGCGCCTCATCTATCAATATGGAATCAACTTCATCCACGATAGCGTAATAAAACGGCCGCTGCACCAGTTCTTCAGAAGAATACTTCATGTTGTCGCGCAGGTAATCAAACCCGAACTCGTTATTGGTGCCGTAAGTGATGTCGCTGGCATAAGCGAGCTTTCTCTCTTCGTCAGACATATCGTGCTGGATGACCCCGACGGAGAGCCCCAGGAATTCATATACCGGCCCCATCCATTCACGGTCACGGCGCGCCAGGTAATCGTTGACGGTAACGATATGCACGCCTTTGCCTAAAAGGGCGTTCAGATATGCCGGGAGCGTCGCCACCAGGGTCTTTCCTTCTCCGGTGGACATCTCGGCGATCCTGCCCTCATGCAACACCATGCCTCCGGCCAGCTGCACATCAAAATGCCTAAGGCCTATGGTGCGCCGGGAGGCCTCCCTGACTACGGCAAAGGCCTCGGGCAAAACATCCTCAAAGACCTTATTCGCCGTTAATTTCAGCTTCTCTTTTATCCTCTCTTTTTCTTCGGCGATAGCAGCTGCCGACATCGCTTCTCTTAATCCGTCAAGCTCCTGTTCATATTCTTTATATCTCTTCGATATGCGCTCTTTGAATTCCTGGCTCTTTTGTTTCAGCTGGCTGTCGGAGAGCGCGCTTATTTGCGGCTCAAGGGAATTAACCTGCGCAACGACCCTGGCCAGCTCCACCATTTTGTTGATAGAGGGATTGGGCATATCCGGGTGCAAGACAATGTTTACCCCCGGGAAACGTCTTTTTATGACGTTCTGTTTCTGGTTCAAGATAATTCTTTTAATATGCCTTAACATGACCGTTATCCGGAACTTTTTTGCATACGTAAATATTTCTCGATGAATTCATCTATGCCGCCGCCCATTACTTTTGCCACGTCCCCGGTCTCGTAATCGGTACGGTGGTCTTTGACCAGGCTATAAGGGTGCATTACGTAAGAACGGATCTGGCTGCCCCATTCAATTTTTTTCTTTTGAGCCCCGTAGTGCTTAGCGAGCTCTTCCTCTTTCTTTTTCCTTTCAAACTCATACAGCCGCGCTTTTAAGATCTTAAGCGCGGTCTGTTTGTTCTGGTGCTGGGAACGTTCATTCTGGCACTGCACCGATATGCCGGTGGGGATATGGGTTATCCTTACCGCGGAATCAGTGGTATTGACGCTCTGGCCGCCTGCCCCTGAAGAGCGGTACACGTCGACGCGCAGGTCACCCTCCGCTATCTTCAGGTCAACGTCTTCCTCTACTTCCGGGATAACATCCACTGAAGCAAAAGAGGTATGCCGGCGTTTATTGGCGTCGAAGGGCGAAATGCGCACGAGGCGATGCACGCCCCGCTCTGCTTTCAGATAACCGTAGGCAAAATCCCCCTCAACCAGGACCGTGACATTCTTTATGCCGGCCTCTTCGCCGAAAAGGATATCTATGGTTTTTACATCATAACCCCTGGATTCTGCCCAGCGGCTGTACATCCTGAAAAGCATGGAGACCCAGTCGCATGATTCTGTCCCGCCTGCCCCGGCATTGATGCTTAAGATAGCATTGCTTTTGTCAAACTCTGCGCCAAGAAGCGTTTTAAATTCCAGCGCGTCGATCTCTTGCGAAAGCGCAGTCAAACTGCGCTTGAGATTATCGATCAGTTCCTGGTCCTGGGGCTTTAAGATATCCGCTACTTCCGCCAGCTCTTCATATTTAGCGTTTGCTGCCTGCCATGAATCCACCGCCAGCTTCAATAACTTGAGCTGCTTGACTGTTTTGGCGGAATTCTCGGGGTTATCCCAGAATCCGGCCTCGGACATCCTAAGGGACAACTCCGCGATAAGTTTTTCCTTGTTATCTATGTCAAAGATAACCTCTTAATTGCTGCAGGCGGGTTTTAAGGGAAGAGAGAACTGACTTTATGTCGTCTAACATGGCTTTTTCTCCTGATTGTTGGTATTTATTTGCGCCTGATCCCTCTTAAGGTCAGAAGGAACTCCTCTTTATTATCCGCAAAATCTACGGCTTGCTCTTCGCTTATCCTGGCCTGCCTGATCAGGCTAACCAGGCTTTGATTAAAAGACTGCATGCCGAATATTTTCCCGTCTTCGATGAATTCGGGTATTTCCCAGGTTTTGGCTTCACGGATCAGCCGGCTTACGGTGGGAGTAAGCAGCATGACCTCGTATGCCGGGAACCTCCCCGGCTTATCCTTTGCCGGCACCAGGCGTAAAGATATCACCCCTTTCAACAGGTAAGACAGCTGGGTGCGCATCTCCTGATGCTGGTGCGGCGGGAAAAAATTAACGATCCTCTCTACGGTCTGCGCGGCGTTGACGGTATGCAAGGTACTTAGGACCAGGACCCCGGTTTCAGCCGCAGTAAGGGCCGCAGACATGGTCTCATAGTCACGGATATTTGCTATATATATTACATCCGGGCTCTGCAGGGTAAATGCGCGTAATGCATCCGGGTAAGAAACTACGTCCCTGCCCAGCTCTCTCTGATGGATAATTGATTTTTTATCCTGGAAGTTGAATTCTATCGGCTCCTCAATCGTCAGGATATGCCTGCGGCTGTTTTCATTAATGTAATCGATCATGCTGGCTATGGTAGTGGATTTTCCGCTGCCCATAGTGCCGGTCAAAAGTATCAGGCCGCGCATTTCCATGCATAATTTCTTCAATACCTCCGCGGGGAGGTTAAGCTCTTCAAACGTGGGGATCCTGCGGCTGATATTCCTTATGACCAGCACGGGCAGGCCGCGCTGTATGAATAGGCTGAGGCGAAAACGGTTATCCAATTCCGGCGCGTATAAGCCGAAGTCCGTATCCAGCTTGCCCCCTAAAACGCCTTCCAGTTCCTTTGAGGTCAGGTCTTTAATCGCATTCTTAATTTCATCAAGGCTGACAATACGCTCATCCACTACTTCTATTTTTCCGTCAATGCGCATGCGTATGTCTGCCTGGGCCCGGAAAAAGAGGTCGGATGCGTTTTTCTCAACCATTAATTTCAAATAATCTTTTATCGTCATATTGACCCCCAAATTGTAATATTATACCACAGATTTGCGGATTAGCCGCTCCAAATTCAGGAGTTCTTTTTTTCTTTTCTGTCCAAAAGCATAGCCGCCGGTCTTTCCATCCGAGCTGACTACCCGGTGACAGGGGATAAAAAAAGGAAAAGGATTGCGTTTTAAGATCTGGCCTACTGCCCGGACTGCCTTGGGCCTGCCGGCCTTTTTAGCCACCCACTTATAGGTGCGCACCTGGCCCAGCGGTATGTTTAAAGTCGCCTTATAAACTTTTTTGGCGAAAGGCGTCATCTTCATCTGCCGAACGTTTCCTTTCTGCGCAGGATATGGTGATAGGAAAGCGCAAAGCGGTGCGCCTCATCCCGTACCTTGCGTATCAGGTTTAAAGCCGGGGTATCCGCGTCAAATCTTATGGCCTGTCTCCTGCCTCCAGTATATATATTCTCCCTGTCTTTGGCAATACTTATCAGCGGAATGTCTAATTTTAATTTTTCCAGTTCCTTCTTTGCCGTTAATAGATGCGACCTGCCGCCGTCAATAAGGATCAGATCCGGCAAACTCAAATTTTCTCTTGCCAAGCGGCCATAGCGCCTGCTGATGACTTCTGCCAGCATTTTATAATCATCAATCCCTTCAACGGTCTTGATGCGGAACCTGCGGTAATTGTTTTTGTCGGCTTCAGCCATATAAAAACTGACCATTGAGCCGCATGCGCCTTCGCCGGAGATATCGGAGATGTCAAATCCCTCTATGCGCCGGGGCATCCTGTCCAGTTTTAATAAATCCTTTAAGTCTTCAAGCTGGCTCATCCCTGAACCTGTGCTGCTCAACGCGCTTAAAGCGCTGATCTGATCGCGCATCTTTGCTGCGGCCTCAAAATCCTGCTCTTTGGACTTTAGCTCCATCTCTTTAACCCATTTTTTGACCAGGGTATCGGTCTTACCTTCCAAAATCAAAACAATATCCTCAATAATCTTGGCGTATTCTTTCTTATCAATCTTTCCGATGCAGGGCGCAGGTGAAAGTTTAAGCCGGTAATAGATGCAGGCCTTTTGAGGAAGTTTACGGCAGGAGCGATAGGGAAAACTGCGCCGGATAATCTTTAATGCCTGTCTTAGTAATTTGACGTTTGTATATGGACCAATGTATCTTGCGCCATCTGCTTCTTTTTTGCGAGTAATATAAATTGCCGGGAATTCCTCATTGGTTATCTTCACAAAAGGAAAGCTCTTGTCATCGCGTAAGGACACGTTATATTTAGGTTTATACTGGTGGATTAAGCTTGCCTCAAGCAATAAAGCCAAGCTCTCATTTTTACACAACCTATATTCTACATCGCGCACATGGGTCATCAACGCTACGGTTTTCGTAGAAAGGTCTCTGCCTAAATAACTGACTACGCGCTTCTTCAGCGAATTTGCCTTGCCGATATAAATGATCTCGCCGCCAGCATCTTTAAATATGTAGACCCCTGCCGCATCCGGCAAACTCGCAATCTTCTCTTTTAACTTATTCATAGTATTAACTTAATTTTAGGTTTTGCTTGCGGCTGCTGAAAATTTTCTAATGCAACCTCCAGCAAGAACATAAAATTTATAAATAAACTAAACTTTTTTGCGTTTACGAAGCCACTGCCAGAATTCGTGAACTTCTTTGACCCTGAATATAAAACAGAAAAATATGTAGCTTATAAGGCCGAGGATAATAGATAAAGCTAAATTAGCTATTTTGTAAGAGAGAGTGCTTTCGGAAACAGCGAAGTGGCGGGAGACAAGGTAACAGATTATACCCATTGCGCAGCTGGCCAGGAAAATCCTGATGAAAGATAAGACTATTACCCTTGCGCCAAAAGAATGGAGCTTCTTTCTTAGCAGCCAGAAAAGAAGGATAAAGGTATTTATGCCGGAGATGGATGTAGCTAATGCCAGGCCGGCTAATTTCATAGGGAATATCAGGATAGCGTTTAAGACTATGTTTACGACTAAGGCGATAGTTGCAATTTTAGCCGGGGTTACGGTATCCTTGAGAGAAAAAAAACAGGATTGAAGGATCTTTGTCCCGCCGTAGGCAAATAAACCGATGCTATAGAACAGAAGCGCGCTGGCAGTCTGCTGCGTAGAATAAGCGTCAAACCTTCCGCCCTGGAATATGGTGGAAATGATCGGGTGCGCAAGCACCATAAAAGCT
This sequence comes from Candidatus Omnitrophota bacterium, assembly GCA_028713875.1. GTDB lineage: Bacteria > Omnitrophota > Gorgyraeia > Gygaellales > Profunditerraquicolaceae > JAQTNM01. The sequence goes on from JAQTNM010000015.1 coordinate 6,604, forward strand.
ATTGATGCCGGGACCATCACCAGGAAGGTGGCGCGCAGGCCGAAAGAAAGCGTGTCTTTCAGGTTATGGTGAGTATCCTCCAGGGCCTGGGTGGAGAATGTGGGCAATATTGCCTGGGAAAGCGCATTGCTGAATATGCCGATGGGGAATTGGATAAGGCGATAGGAAAAATACAGCGCCGCCACTCCTCCTTCGCCCACGATAAAACCCAGGGAGCCGAATATGGTATCTACGAAATTATTCAGCTGATAAATCGCCGAGCTCAAAATGCGGGGCGTCATTAATTTGCCGATCAGATTTGCTCCCGGATGCTTAAATCTATGGAAGAGCTTTAAATGAAACCCTTTTTTATAAAGTACGGGGATCTGCACGGCAAGCTGCAGGATACCGCCGATAAGGACGCCCAGCGAGAGGCCTTTTATGCTTTCGCCGAAGAGCAGGGCAAATACGATGATGGAGATATTCAAAAGGCAGGGCGCAAATGCCGGCACGCTGAAATGCTTCAGGGTATTGAGTATGCTCATGGCATAGGCAGCCAGGGCAGCCAATAATATGTAGGGGAAAATAATGCGGTTTAGCCTGATAGTCAGCTCTAATTTTTGCGGGTCAGAGATAAATCCGGGAGCGATCAGGCGCACGATGACGGGAGAAAAGATGATGCCTAAAACAGTGATAGCCGTCACTATAACCAGGAGCAGGTTCAATACTACGTTGGCCAGTTCCCAGAATTCTTTTTCGCTGTATTTTACCTTATATTCGCTGAAGACCGGCACAAACGCGGCGTTAGCTGCGCCTTCTGCGACCAGATCGCGCAATAGGTTAGGGATCTTAAAGGCGACTACAAAGGCCTGGGCATAAACGTATACGCCAAAGAGCCTGGCCAGCACCACATCCCGTATAAAACCAAGAAGCCGCGATAAAAACGTGGCTAAGCCGATAACCCCGGCAGATTTAAGGATGGATTTGTTTGTTGACATAGGGACTTAATTATGATATTAATATAAAAAATAAAAGGAGACGGTTTTATGCCCAGACGTAAGAGCTCAATAAAAAGAACGCGTGCGGATAAGAAAAAGCACTACAGGAACCTAAAGGTAAAACGCCAGCTTAAAGATACCTTAAAGAAATTTCAGGCGTTGCTTTCGGCCAAAAATGTAACTGAAGCAAAAAAGCTGCTCCAAAAAGCGTTTTCGCAGCTGGATAAGGCCGCCAAAAAAGAGGTTATTCATCCCCGTACCGCCGACCGCAAAAAATCAAGGCTTGCCTTAAGGATTTCTAAGACAGCATAGGTTAATTATCAGCTTTTCCAAAGCAAAATCCGGCCTTAGCCTTCCTGTTTTTATGTCAATGTCGCATAGAAGCAGGAATCTGAGTTTCTTTCTCCTGTCCAGGGCCTCAGAAGGCCTGTTCTCCCAGGCATACCTTAACCCGCCCAGAATTCTTTCCGGCCTTTCTCCCTGTTCCAAAAGCTGACGCAGGATTTTGAGGCTTGAGCCCGGCCTTTTCAGCTCTATCTGCCGCAATAAACTAAAAGTATCGGGCCTGGCTTCCTCTCTGATGTAGTTCACCGTATATCTGGATATACTGCTAATGAATTCATCTTTCGGCTCTGCCCTCTCCATATCCAGTATAAGTATTATGTGCTCCCGGGGACTACGTACATAATCTGCTATAAATTTTTTAATGTCGGCGGAAAGCCTCTGCGCGTCCCTTACGATAATTATGCGCTTCCTGGAGCCGGCAGGCAGGCATAATAACTTCTCCTGCAGCCCCTTTAAGTTCAGGTCTCTGGCGTAGAGCCTGTCCAGGTTAAAATCCTGCAGTTCGTTGGTGAGATGCTCTTCTTTGATTTTGTCGATGATCTTATCTTTGGATGGGGTATCCTGGCCGGCGAACAGGTAGACCGATTTCTCTTTTTTTACCATTGCTCCACTGTACGTTCAACAATTCGGCGGGCTAAATCATTTATGGCGTTAGTGACAGCGGAGTCTTCGCTTTGGGCAAATTGTCCGCTGGTAAAATAGGTAGAATCTCCGGTAAAGCCGTTCTCCTGCCAGATCAGTTTATTATTGCGGTTATCCCAGAGGCTGATATTGACGACTATATTAATGCGGTATTCAGCTACGTTATCGTTATCAGTGTAGCGCACCGGGTCGGGATTAAAGCTGATCAGCTCCCCTTTTAAAACCACATCCGCCCAGTCTTTGTCGGTAGGCTTTAAGTTGCCGTCAAACAGGTATTTATTGACCACGGCCCTGGTAACGTCGCTTTCGATCAGGGGCCGGTATATCTTATATCTATTGCTGGTGTAAACGTCACTGGTGATATCAATCTTATTGATGAACGGCGTTACATAAATGGTCCTGTATTTACCGGCGATCATGGAGCGGGTGGTATAGCCGCATCCTGCGATCCCTAAAACCAGAAACGCCGATATCGCCGCCGCTATCATCGATCTTTTGCGCCTGAAATAGCTCATTTTTTCTTACCTATAAGCTGCATTCTCTCCGCGGCCTTCTTTGCCCATGGGCTCTGCGGGTAATTACTGATTATGTCGTTATAATAGATCCTGGCTGATCCGTATGCCCTCTGCTTCTCATAAAAGATAGCGGTGTTGAAGTTGGCTTCTGCTTCTTTCTCGTTTAATTGATTGATATTTTGTTCGGCCTGCTGGGACAAGACCGCATCCGGGTGCGCCTTGACAAACTCTTCGAACCTCTGTTTTGCTTCTTCGCTTGCGCCCTGGTCATAATCCGGGCCGCGGGATACTGCGGAACGGCAGAGAGCGATCTGGAACTGCGCTGCCGCAGCCCATTCGCTGTCCGGGTAATTGGAGATAACCTTGTTAAAAGCATCTTCTGCCTCATAATAACGCATCAGGCTCTTCAGGACTAACCCCAATTTGTACTGGGCTTTCGGCGCAAGCGGACCATAAGTGGAGTTCTCAACTACCTTGGTAAATATTTCAATGGCGGGATTATCAACCGGAAGAACCATACCGAAGGCCTTGCGTTTTTCTCCCGACATAAACGCATCGCCGATCTTGTATTCGCGCTCGATAATCTCCTGGATCCTTTCTGAAAAAGGGTATTTATCAATAACCCTCTGATAGGCCTGATACGCCTCGTAGAGGTTGCCTTTCTCCTCTTCTATGCGGCCCAGGTAATACTGGCTTTCCGCGGCTTCCTTAGACTTAGGATAGGCCTTAAGCAGCTTCTTAAATTCGCGTTTTGCATCTTCATAATTTTTAGCATCATAAAGGCCTTTGGCAAACTCAAATTGCTCTGTTGGGGTAGGTTTTATCGTATTCTTGGGGTTAACCCACTTGTTGGTCTTGGGGGTCCAGATCCAATAGGCATAGGCAGGGCTGAAGGATAGCCCCAACCCCAGGAAAAACAAGAGCGCAGATATGATTATAGACCTCATAATAAGCTTAAATTTAACATATCGCCCAGTATTTGTCAATTGAATTAAAAACGCGGGATTTAACTTATTTTATAGGCGAAAATGGGCGCCGGGCAGCTTTATAAAGAAGCTATTGAGGCTAAGTAAAACCAACACCAGCAATTCATTGCTGCGGCCAAGATAAGGCGCAATCGCAGGGAATACCAGTCCGGAAATAACCAGGCTAAAACCGCATAAGGTAATCAAGGCAGCCGCCGGTACAATGGCAAGATTGGCCATAACGGTCACGGGAGAAAACATCTTAAAATACCAGGCGATTAAACCCGCCGTCCCCAGCCAGGCAGAAAAGGAAACCAGGCAGCCCTCCAGCATAAATCTTAAAAATTTTATCTTCAAATGCTGCAGGCCGGATATCCTTTTTATTTTCGGGTAAAGCCAGACTATTGAAGTTACACTGACAAAAGAAAGCTGGAACCCTACATCAAACAGCTGCTGCGGATTAACTGCCAGGATAAATAAAGCGGAGATGGCCAGGGAATTATAAATATCGGCCTGGCGCTTAAAAAGATAGGCAGACATAAATACCAGGGCCATTATTGTCGCCCTCACCACCGGGCTGGATGCGCCCGTGGCTAAACAATACAATATCAAGAGCGGCGCAGCCAGGATGATGCGCATTCGTCTGGGGATGCGCGAAAGTTTTAATGCCAGAATAACCGCAAAAGCAACGATCCCTACGTTAAACCCGCTGACTACCAGTATGTGGGTCTTGGCAGGTCAAAATGGGATAAAAATTCCTTCTCTGAAAGGGTAGGAACGGTGGGAATGAAACAGTCAATATCGAGTATGCCGTTGATATTGATCTTTACCGAGGCGTTAAGAAGCCTCAAGGTCATTTTCTTTGTTTCGTAGGTGAACTTCTTTATGCCCTCTTTTACTTTGTTTATGTAATCAACCGCGTTATTTATTTCCGCTTTCCTGTCGCTTCCGCTCAAACTCAACCTCAGGTCCTCTCTTGTCCGTTCGAGATTCTCTCTGTTTTTCCTGAGAGAATCCATCTGCTCTTTCAACTGCCCGATTGCGATGATGCCCTGCCGGTATGCCTCCAGTATTCTCTGTTCCTCTTTTATCAAACCTTCCTGAAGCAAAGCGATCCTTTTAATCTCTTTTTCAACGCTTTCCTTGTCCGCCCTCTTTACTTCCCCGCTGCTCTTGACCGCCTCTTCTATCAAGCGGGGGTTGTGAAATATTTTCTCGACGGTACCCCAGACCGCGTCCTCGACCTTCGCGGCCTGCAGATATTTCATCCGGCATTTCACCGCTTTTTCATACTTGTTTTTGACGTAATGGGTGCAGCGATAGTAAAGCTTGAAGTAAGGCCCGTATTTTTTCCCGTTTACGTCCTGGAAGTGTTTATCGGCCGCTCCCGCCAGCGTGTTGCCGCAGTCGCCGCAGCGCAGCATGCCCTGAAGCAGATAATTGTATTTGGCGTTCCTTTCGGAGTAATTTCTCCTTTTGTTGAGACATTCCCCGGCTTTGACGAAAGCCTCGTCTGAAACCATCCTGGGGACGGAAACCTCGATCCACTCCTCTTTCGGCCTTAATTTCCCCCTGGTGTATCTGTTCGCGTACCACCTGCCGGTGTAAATGGGATCCTTCAGAATGTCGTGGACGACGTCCTCCCTCATGGGATGTCCTTCTTTCGTCCGGTAACCCAGGGTTCTCAGTTTTCTCGTGACCTTCACCAGGGAGGAATCCGGCTGATTGTAAAGTTCGTAAATCAGTCTTACCGCCTCCGCCTCCTTGTCGTTTATGTCGATCTTTTTCGTTTCTTTGTTGTAGGTGTAACCGTATTTGGTGGGAGACGATCCCGAATAATATCCTTCCCTCGCCCTTCTGAGCTTACCGAGCTTCGACCTTTCCATGAAGGTGTTTCTTTCGAGTTCGGCGATGGAGCCGAATAAGGAAAGGACGAACTTTCCCAGATAATTCGAAGTGTCGAAAGGCTCCGTTATCGAGCGGACGCTTACCCCGCTTTTCTGCAATTCATCGACGGTATTCAGCAAGTCCTTGTTGTTCCTGAAGAACCTGTCGACCTTGTAAACAAGGATAAGCTGGAATCTATCCCGTCTTGAATCTTCCATCAATTTCTGGAAATGCGGCCTCTCGTAGCTCGTTCCCGAATAACCGTCATCAACGTATTCCCCGTAAACCTCGAATTTGTTGTCGGAGGCGTGCTTCCTCAGGAGTTCAAGCTGGGCCGCCAGGGAAAAGTTCTCCTTCTGCTCCTCGGTTGAGACGCGGGCGTACAAAGCCGCTTTGATCGTTTTTGTCGATCCCGTCCTGTCGTTCACTATAGCCTTCCTGTCAGCTTCTTTAGTTTCTTTACGTCCTCTTCCGCATAAACCCGGTAATTACTCATCTTGTCCCTTTTTGCCCTGGGAATCTTGCCGGCCTTTTCCCAGTTGTAAAGAGTCCGCCTCGTTACGCCGAGAATCTTCGCGATTCCCTGGCTCAGGAATAATATTTTTCTTGTTTTCATAGGTTTTCATATGCTAACGCTCCTTTTAATGCCTGTCAAGAAAATTCTTCTGGATCCGCTCCGCCTCCTCCGGCGTTTTGTCGGAAATCTCAATCGCCAGGAGAATAAGCTTCAAAAGGTGGTTAAAGAAAACGGGATTGTCCCTAAATTCCATTTTGAGCTCCGGTCTCAGTTTTAATTTTTCCCTTCTACCTATTTTTGCCATAGTGTTTGCGCTAGCGTTTTCAAAATCCTATCCCTAGAGTTTTCATCTCTTTGGTCCGCTAAGCATTGTCCCAATTTCCGAAGAATCCTATCCCCCGACTTATCTGGTATTTCTCCTACCTCTTATTAGTATCCAGAAATACTTCAATATCCCTTTAAGCGGCTTCCTCATCGCGTTAGGCATATAAAGAAATCCCAGAACCAACAAAGCGAGAATAATCAATAAGGGAAGCAACAACTCCACGCTCCTGATAACTCCCATTATTAAGATAATAATAAAAATCCAGAACAATACCTTAATAAAATCCATCCAAGAGGGAAGCGATCCCGAGATCTCCGACAACTCGGCACTTCCGCAATTCCGACAAACCAAAGCCTCCCTGGGATTGGGCTGCCGACAGCGGCGGCAGATCCTTACTCTAAATGTCCGGCCGCAGTACTGGCAATGGACGGGTTGCCCCGGGTTCAGTCTTTTACAAAACGCACAATATTTCATTTTAATCCTCCAAAAAAGAGAAAAGGGAATCATTGGCCGGACGCTGCCAGATTTTACCCAGGATTTTCTCAGGCGAGATATCCCCCTGAACCGCCAGCCAGAATACCTTATCGGTCTTTTGCCCGATCAGTTTCTTAAGGCTCCTTAGCCTTGCCTGGGTCTGGCAGACAACCAGAACCCTGAAAAATTGGAATCCAAATTGTCTCCGGTAATAACCGTCAAGTCCGTATTTCAGATAATTCTCCACCTTTCCCTGAAACCGCTTGTTGGTCTCCGTAGAGCGGTCTATTTCCAAAAATGCGCTGTAAAATTTATTGCGGTAGCTGTAAACGAAATAGGCATCCGGGTAAAATTCCCTTTCTTCCAGCCGCAGCGGGATTTCCTTCTGGGTCTTCCAGGATTTCAGGATTATCTCCGGCTTATTCCTTGAGGCCAGGAAAAAAGCCAGTCTGAACTCGTTAATCAAAAGATAGTGGGGTAGGGATAAATTCTTTATTTCCAAAAGCTGCTTTCTTTTTTGTTTTATCTTGAGCGGATCAATGCCCGATTTCTCGGAGATTAACTCCACGCCCTTGGACCCAAGAAAACAGAGAATATTCGCCCTGCCCTGGACAACCGGCAGAAAGCGCCGGGATAAATACCCGTTATCAAAAAGTTTTCTTAACCTGGTGTTTGCCCTGGTCTGGCTGCCAAAATCCAAAAGGAGCCGGATTTGGTTGAGGCTCAAAAAGTGGTAATCGTGGCACAAGGCAAGGATTTTTTTGTCGCGTTCCTGAAGAACCATGAGATTTTTTGCCCTCTTAAAGGGACTTCTCTTACCATTCATCCTGACCCTCCAGGGGATTTTT
>JAQTNM010000016.1 GCA_028713875.1 Candidatus Omnitrophota bacterium
AATTAAAGGCAGCACGCAGGCCAGGCGAAAAAATAAACCCAGGATGATAAGTATGCCTCCGGCAAATTCCGAAAAACCGGCCATAAACCCCCAGAATGCCGGAGCGAATTTTATGCCTAATCCAGGCATAGCCATTAAACCCACATTGGTCCACATCTGCGGCCCGCCGAAGATCTTGGGGGCGCCGTGATAAATAAACATTGAGCCTATGCCTATACGCAAAATCAGCAGCCCTATATCCAGGTAGTTGCCTGAAAGTTTTTTTATCATAACTGCCTCCTTCCTGTTTTCTCATTATAACTTAAGGCGGGAGCGCTTGTAAAGGGTAAATTCAGGGCTTGGTAATTACGAAGACCGCATTTAAGGCAAGGAGGTTGGGCCAGAGCCGGACAATTCTCTTTTCCCCTAAATAATGCGCCTCCAGGATGCGGATGCCTTTCTGCCGGCAGAAATCCTTGAAGTCGCTGATGCCTAAAAAATGCAGGTTCGGGGTATCATACCAGCGGTAAGGCAGAGATGCGGTGATCGGGGCCTTGCCGCGGAAGAAGAACATTAGCCGGGCTTTGATATAGACAAAATTCGGGAAGCCCACGATTACCTTTTTGCCCACGCGCAAAGCTTCCTCTATGACAAAACCCGCTTTTTTTGCCTGCTGCATGGTCTGGTTCAGGACGACGTAGTCAAAGGATTTATCGGGATATTCGCTTAACCCGCTGTCAATATCGCCGTGGAAAACGCTCAAGCCTTTTTCCACGCACTTATAGATAGCGGATTCATCCAGCTCTATGCCTTGCGCCTTAACGTTCTTCTGTGCGGCCAGCAGGCTGAGGAGCTCGCCTGCGCCGCAGCCTAAGTCCAGGACGCGGGAACCCGGCTCAATGATCCGGTAGATCACCCTGTAATCTAAAGAAACATTATTAGGATTCATTTGTCTTTTTTAAGAAATGCTTGATCAGGTGTGTTTCTTCATCCACTTCCAGCAAAAAGGCGTCATGCCCGTAGGTGGACTTTATCTCGCAATACGTGGCATCCATATGCCGCAACTTTAGCTGCCGGACGATCTCCTGGGACTGGGAAGAAGGATACAGCCAGTCGGATTTAAAGGCAATGACCAGGAACCGGATATCGTAGCGCTTGCCTTTCGGAAACAGCTTATCCCCGGAGACGTCAAAATAATCCATAGCCTTGGTAATGTAAAGGTAAGAGTTGGCGTCAAAGCGCTTGACAAAATTATCCCCGCGGTATCTCAGGTAACCTTCAACTTCAAAATCCGCGCTAAATTTGAAGTTGTAATTTTTGTCTTTGAGCCGGCGCGAAAATTTCGCTTCCATGGACTGTTCGCTCATATAGGTTATGTGCCCGATCATCCTGGCTACGGCCAGACCCCTCTCCGGCTGCCCATGGCCGTAATAGCTGCCTTCCCGCCAGGCAGGGTCAGCCATAACCGCCTGCCTTCCCACCTCATCAAAGGCGATCTGCTGGGGAGAATGTTTTAAAGTGGTGGCAATGGGTATGGCGCTCCTTAACCTCTCCGGATAAGAAGCCACCCATTGCAAGACCTGCATACCGCCAAGCGAGCCGCCTGCCACGCAAAGGAGTTTTTTAATGCCCAGTTGGTCGATCAAGTGTTTTTGCGCTTTAACCATTTCCCCAACGGTAATAATGGGAAAACTAAGCGCATACGGCTCTTAGTCTCGGGATTTATGGAAGATGGACCGGTGGATCCCTTGCATCCGCCTATGATATTGGAACAGATGACAAAATACTTATTGGTATCAAAGGCCCTGTCCGGGCCAATCATAATATCCCACCAGCCCGGATCCTTATCACCCTCGTGAAAACCCGCAGCATGGGCATCTCCGGACAAAGCGTGGGCTATCAGGATAGCATTGCTTTTATCCGCATTAAGCGCTCCGTAAGTCTCATAAGCCAGCGTAACCGGGCTAATAGACTTGCCTGATTCTAAAACCAGCTTATCAGGGTTTTGCGCAAAAGTAAAATATTGCGTGGCAACCAGGCCTGCGCTTCCCGTCTCTGCAGATTTATTGACCTTCTCTGTGCGTTTTTTATCCATACCTGCCTTCTTAAGTTAAAGATCGCAGAATGACATTTATTATACAGATTCTAAAGAGAATAGCAAGGGCTTAGCTGATTGAATTGCTTATACTTTTACATCCTGAAAAAGCCACGTGGTCAGGTAACGTTCCCCTGTATCCGGAAGCACCGCAACGATAAACTTTCCTTTATTTTCTTTGCGCCTGGCTACCTCTAATGCCGCCCAAACCGCTGCTCCGCTTGAGATACCGGCCAAGATCCCCTCTGATCTTGCCAGCTGCCTGGCAATTTCTCCGGCGTTATCATTGGTAACGCGGATGATCTCATCAACCAAATCCCGGTTTAAAACCTGTGGCACAAACCCTGCTCCTATCCCCTGGATTTTGTGCGGCCCCGGGTTGCCTCCCGACAAAACTGGAGAAGCATCAGGTTCAACCGCAATTGCCTTAAAGCTCTTTTTCCTTTTTTTAATTACCTCTGCAACGCCGGTGATTGTCCCTCCGGTGCCGACTCCGGCAACCAGAATATCAACCTGGCCGTCGGTATCACCCCATATCTCTTCGGCCGTTGTCTTACGATGGATCTCCGGGTTAGCAGGGTTGTTAAATTGCTGGGGCACAAAACTATTCGGAGTAGAGCGCGCCAGTTCCTCGGCTTTTTCTACCGCGCCCTTCATGCCTTTTGCGCCTTCCGTTAACACAAGCTCGGCGCCGAAAATCTTAAGCAATTGCCTGCGTTCAAGGCTCATCGTGTCCGGCATGGTCAAAATCAACTTATAGCCCTTTGCCGCTGCGACAAAAGCCAGGGCTATTCCCGTATTACCGCTTGTAGGCTCAATAATGGTAGTGCCTTTTTTAAGCACGCCTCTTTGCTCTGCGTCTTCGATCAGCGCTACTCCTATGCGGTCCTTTACGCTTGAAAGCGGATTAAACGATTCCAGCTTCGCTGCTACTGTTGCCTGCAGCCCTTCTGCGATACGGTTAAGTTTCACTAAAGGGGTATTACCTGTGGTTTTCGTGATATCAGAAAATATCCTTCCCATTTGTCTCCTCCTAAACAACCACTGCCTCTGGCGGTTAGTGGTTGTTTACTCCATGCTATGCACGGGGTTTTCGTTTAGCCATGCCTCACGGGCCTTTATGGCTTGTTTTAGTCAGCACATAGTGCTGAGTCAACTGTTAATACCTCTGGTGTTTAGCGTTTGTTTACTCTGCGCTATGCGCAGAGCCTTCGTTTATATTGCTTTCTCCAATGCCTGCTCTATATCGGCAATGATATCATCAATGTGCTCAATCCCTATCGATAAGCGTATAAAATCCGGAGTTACCCCGGTTGCCAGCTGCTCTTGAGCCGATAGTTGCTGGTGCGTGGTGGTAGCCGGATGAATCGCCAGAGTCTTGGCATCTCCGACATTGGCAAGATGCGATATCAATTGCAGCGAGTCAATAAACTTTTTACCTGCCTCTAACCCTCCTTTGATGCCGAACCCCAGGATTGCGCCTGCTCCTTTAGGCAGGTACTTCTTAACCTTTTCTCTTTCAGGGCTGTCCTCCAGGCCTGGATAGTTAACCCAGCTTACCTTGGGGTGCTTTTTCAAATACCTGGCTACGGCAAGGGCGTTTTCAGCGTGGCGGGGAAGCCGCAGATGCAAAGTCTCCAGCCCCTGTAAAAGCAGGAATGAATTAAACGGGGAGATCGCCGGACCAAGATCCCTTAGCAGGGTCACCCGCGCCTTGATAATATAGGCGATATTGCCCAGGGCTTTTAGCGCCTCCACAAAGTTGATGCCGTGATAGCTGGGGTCGGGTTCGGAAATAAGCGGGAACTTGCCGTTGGTCCAGTCAAATTTCCCCGAGTCTACGATCAGGCCGCCAAGCGAGGTACCGTGTCCTCCGATGAATTTGGTCGCCGAATAAACGATAATATCCACGCCAAAATCAAACGGCCTTAAGAGATACGGGGTTACGGTATTATCCAAAACGAACGGTATGCCGTTTTTATGGGCGATCTTGGCTATGGCCTCAAGGTCCGCAACGTCGTTCTTGGGATTGCCTATGGACTCGGCATAAATGGCCTTGGTTTTAGGAGTAATCGCCTTTTGATACGCGTTTAAATCTCCCGAAGGCACAAACTTTACCTTAATCCCCAGGCGCGCGAACGTATAGTGAAACAGGTTATATGTACCGCCATACAGGTTATCCGCTGAAACTATTTCATCACCGGCCTGGGAGATATTAAGCAAGGCCAGGGAAATGGCGGCTTGACCGCTGGCAGTGGCCAAGGCACCAACGCCTCCGTCCAAGGCGGCTACGCGTTTTTCAAGAACATTGGTAGTCGGGTTCATCAGCCTGGTATATATGTTACCAAACTCGCGCAGGCCAAAAAGATTAGCCGCATGTTCCGTATTCTTGAACTGGTATGAAGTTGTCTGGTATATCGGGACTGCCCTTGAGCCGGTTGCAGGATCGGGCTCCTGCCCTCCGTGCAATGCGAGCGTCTCTACTTTTAAACGGTTATCGATTCTGCTCATCCTTTTGCTCCTTTCTTTTAGAACGCATACTGGGCGCTTAATACAAAACCTTTGCCCAAGCCCTGCCTTGTAGAGCCCGCATAATCACCTGTATCGGCATAAGCAGCGATCAAAGTAAGGTCCTTGTTCGGCATCCAGGCCAGATGCACATCCCAGTAATTGGCGTTTTGCACCGCGGAAAACCGCGCCCCCTGTTTAAATTCATAACCGATGACAAAACCGCGAGGAAGAACCAGGTCAATGTTGGCAAAACCGGTCAGCTTCCTTTTATTGCTGAATCCAAGCACTCCCGTTACATATTCTTGAGTAGAAAGAACGCCGCCGGAGACAATCACCGGCACCGGCAACTGGGTTATCGTCTTGGTGGCTACGGCATACCAGTCCTGCCCGCTGGCGCGCAGCGCATTTAATCCGGCTTTACGCAATGCCTTGTTTCCTGTAGTCTTGTATATTGTCCCTATTGAAAAAGCAGGGACAAGTTCCGTGTTAAAAGAATTTTCCTCCAGCAGCAGAAGCTTGGCCCCGAGATTATTTTTATGAAAAGTCGGGTGGTCCTCCCAGGCGATATTCTCATAACCATAAGAAATTTCCAGCCTTTTAAACAGGGTATCCGCGATGCCGGTCGCTGTCCAGTCGATCTTTGCATCCGGCAGATTCACATACCAAATGCCGAATCTGGGCTTACCTATGATATCCTGATCGCCGATCTTAAAATCGCTTTCACCCTCGGCTAAATATGCCAATGGGTTGAACGCCACGCCGCCTACGCCTTCCAGATTATTGAACGGCGGCCCGGCAAATGCATCTTTTAAAAATACAACCGTCAGCCCTAAAGCTGCAATAAATAACGCAAACTTTTTCATTTAAAAACCTCCTTGTATTTTTGCGTATTTACTCCAGCTGACTGGTTGCATGACGCACAATTAAAATTTTAGAAAGAACTGGTTGCTAAATACCACCTCCTTCCTCAAGCTTCCATACGTCATCGAAACGTTTTCTCTTGGCTATCTCAATCTGGGTTATTTTCTTATCATGGACCTTGATCGTCACTGCTCCGTATTCCAAAGACCCTACGGCATCGCTGATATCCTTAATAATCGTATCGTTCAGAATTTTCTTTGTGTTCTGCTTGAAAGTCATCAGTGCCTCCTTAAATAGAATAGGCCAATGCCTGCTGCCCGAAACTTGCCTGCGCAGCCAACTCTTCAAAAGTTATATGATCGATGATGTCGGATGTCGCCTTGTATACATTCTGCCAGATCTTCTGAAAGCTACATTTATATACGTCCCCGCAGGCGGAATAACCGTGCTTTACGCAGGCTATCGGCTCTATGGGGCCGTCAATGAATCGCACAACTTCTCCCACGGTTATCTTAGCCGGCGGCCTGGAGAGCAAAAACCCTCCGATCTTGCCGCGCCTGCTTTCGATAAAGCCGCCTTTCTTCAAATCTAAAAGCACCTGCTCTAAAAATTTTACCGGGGCATCAATACGCTTAGCTATTTCATGGATGGTGCTAAGCCCTTTATCATAATGTAGCGCTAAGTCTAAAACTGCTTTTAGGGCATAATCACCGCGGTAAGTTATTTTCATCTGTTTTCTCCTAATTGTCTATAAACTTGATTAACATAGTAGAGTTTAGCATGATAAAAAAAATTGTCAAGTATTTTTTTATAAAAATTCAGGGACGGTTCTGAAGCCAAAGCAAAACTGTCCCCTTTTAGGGGACAGTTTTAGTTCACCTTGAGAACCCTCCCTTGCGTTATTATAGAGTTGTGACTAATTCTTCCCTATTTGACTTTTTTGCCAGCAGGATCTTTCTTGTTTCTTCAGCTGCTTTCCTGCCTGAAAACAACATCCCGCTAAAGGTCGGGCCCATACGCGGTATGCCGTAAGCGCTGGAAACCGCCATGCCGCTTACTATCAAACCCGGATAGATCTGACCGGTACGCTCAACGACCGCATCTTCAGAGCTATTCACATCCATCGGCCCGAAATCCGCCAGCTTCAGAACGCCTCTCCTCTCCAGGCTGCGGCAGACATGGGCATCGTGGCCTGTGGCATCAATGACTACCGCGCTTTCCAAAGAAATAGGGTCAACGCAGGTAATCTGGCGCGGCAGGGCCGATACCGGAGTCCAGTTTATAACCACGCCTTCTACTCTATTATTTTTTAGAACTACATCATCAAATTTTGCCATATTCAGGATTTTAACTCCGGCATCACAGGCAGCGGAAATAAGCTTTGAGCAGGCATGCGGTCCATCCGCGGTGAATAATCCCTCCTCCGCTTTTTTATAAGGTATGCCGAGCTCCTCCAGTATTTTCTGCCCCGGGGCCCTGAAAGTAAGCGTATTCATCAAGAACCCGCCGATCCAGAAACCTCCTCCCAAATAATTATTGCTTTCAACCACCAGTGTCTTAAAGCCGCTGCCGGCTAAATCCCTGGCTGCGATCAGGCCGCTCGGCCCTGCTCCGACCACGATAACATCAGATGTTAAATAATCATCAAACCATGCGGCGAATTCCCTTAATATTGCCCGGCTGATACTTGCCTCTCTTGTTTTCTCAAACATATTTGTTTCTCCTTTCCTGGGGGAGGCCTTTGCGATCGGCATAAGGAGCGGCTCCCGATTGGTTTTGTGGGTGGCGCTAAAGTTTTTTGAGAAGGTCTTTGGCGACTTTTTCTCCGGCCAGCAGCATCCCGCCGAATACCGGGCCCATGCGCGGGCCTCCGAATACTGCATTGGCGCACATACCGCAGGCATACAACCCGGGGCAGATCTCTTTAGAATTCTCCACTATAGTCTCCTCCCCAACCTCAGCCCACATTGATTCTTCACCCATGGTCTTTCCGCTTTTTGTCTTAAGGCGTATGCCTGATTTTCTCTCGATAATCCGGGCCACTTCCGCCGGGTGCCCTGTAGCATCCACCACGAATTTAGCGCGCATAGTAACCGGGTCAACGTGAAGATTGGCCATCTCAACCGCTGTCCAGTTTAATACCAACCCCGTCACTCTTTTGTTACGCACCATCACGTCTTCTGCGCTGATCAGGTTGAATATCTTTAACCCCGCCTTTACTGCCTTGGAGCAGATAGTGGAAACCGACTCTATGGAATCCGCCAGGTAATATCCGTCCTGATAACGCCTGCTCCTGACGCCGAATTCATCCAATATTCTTTTGGCTTTATCCTGGACCACGATCTCATTGAACATAATGCCGCCTCCCCACATCCCGCCGCCCACGGATAATTTCCTCTCAAAGAGCACTGCTCTCCTGCCTGCCCTCGCCAAGTAATAACCGCAGACCATCCCGGCCGGGCCTGCGCCTACAATCGCCACATCAACATCCAGGGCTTTCATAAGTTTATCCTTGTATGATTCTATTATCGCCTTTGAAATCACGACCTCATCCAGCTTCATATCCACCCTCCTCCTTAATATACACCCCGCAATATCTGCACCCCGGCATAAATGATTGCCGGGTGCGTCCCTTTTGGGACGGATTGGCGGGCGTGCCGCCTTCTGCGGCAAATAAAAAACCCTTATGCCAGCACATAAGGGTTCTCTTTACGCTTTACCCTCTCCCTCCGCTGGCATTATCCAGTTCAGGTTCCGCGGGTCTCCTGCCGATAACAGGACTCTCAGGCCGTTATAACGACCTCCCCGTCAATCTGTTTTGATTCTACTACATTATCCTGCGTCTTGCAAGCAAAAAAATCAGTGCGCCGGCAATAACCTGGCCAGGTAAATAAATAATATCCCGCAAACAAAAGCTACAAACGAAGACGTGCTCTTCTTTAAATCCGGGTCCTTGTGCAGTTCGGGGATGAGGTCGCAGGCGGCGACATAAATAAATCCCCCGGCGATAAAAGGCAAAAGGTACGCTGAAAAATCATTGATGTTTGTTGAAAGCTTATACCCGAGAGCCGTGCCCAGGATGCAGGTGGTAGCGGAGATGAAATTATAAAAAAGCGCCTTTGCCTTGCTGAATCCTCCGTAGACTAGAACCCCGAAATCGCCTATCTCCTGCGGGATCTCATGGAATATGATTACCAGCGTAGTAATAATGCCGAAATGTATGCCCAGGACAAAACTTGAGCCGATGACCAGGCCGTCCCCGAAATTATGTATGCCGTCTCCGATAAGATTAAGATAAGTGAAGGCGTGTATATCGCAGCGGCCTTCCTTATGGCAGTGCCGCCAGTGCAGGTACCTCTCCAAGATAAAGAAAAAGATAAAACCGAAGATCACGTAAAGAAAGACGGTGCTGGCCGTAGATTGCTCCAGGGCTTCCGGCAGAAGGTGCAAAAATGCGCCTCCGATCAGGCCTCCGGCAGAAAAACCGATGAGCAAAAACAGGATTTTATCCAGTAATTTTTCTTTCAGCAATAAAGAAAAGATGCCGATCAGCGATATCAGGCTTACCGCGATACTCGCCACTAACGACCACATAAAATTAACCATAGGTTTATACTCCCGTTTTCTGAAGTTATTATGTTGCCTGCTTTAAATTTTCCCCGCAAACATCAATACGCCTATAAGTATAAACAATAGGCTGCCGCCGTACCTTATCAGTTCCGGTTTAATATACTTGCCTAAAGTCGCCCCTATGATGACCGAGGCCGCCGTAACAATTATATAGGCGCAAACAGACCCCAGCCACACCGACAACGGCTTTGCGGATTTTGCCGACAGGCCTATACCTACCAGCTGTGTCTTATCCGCCAGTTCCGCAAAAAATATGGCCGTAAACGCCGCTAAAAATACTTTCAGATCCATCATCTACCCCTCCTTAAATCCGACAAAAATAACATCTGACTTAAATATCGGTTTGTCCATCTGGCCTCATAAGGATTTTATGTAAATAGGCCGGGCACGGATTATTGCTTGTCGATGTTATTCTTTAGCGCTTGCGCCCTGGCGTGGGCGACTTCACAGAAATATTCAACCGGCTTATCCAATTCCCCGGTCTCAAGGTGCGAGTGCGCCGGGCACCATAAACAAAGGTTAAAGAGTCCGCATTTGCGGCATTTATCCAGGAACTCCCTTCTGTTTGAGCGCATATCCCTTACCTTTAAAACAAAATCCTTACTAATCTCGGAAAGAGGAGTTTTCTTAAGGCTAAAAATGCACCCGGGGTGCCGCAGCGAAGAACATAATAAAAAATAACCGTCATGGCTTACGGTAAAGCTGCCGTTACCTGTACCGCAGTAAAAAAGATGATTGCAGTTAATATGCTCTGTCTCTGGCATAATAAGCTTATCGCAGCCTTTCTTTAGCGCTTCCGAGCGTTCGCTGTCCGCCTCTTCAATCTCTACAATCTCCTGCGCTGACAGACGTTCGGATCTTATCTCGCTGTTTCTCTTTGCATCACCGTCAAAACGAAGATGCAGGAGCGGATCAAAGCGGAAGTAGTCCTTGGTCCTTTCCCGGCAGAATTGTGCAATCCGGGGCAATTCGCGGACATTGGAACGCAAGGCCATTGCCTTAAACCTGACCTTGATGCCGTTTTTAAGCAAAAGATTGAGTCCGCGCATAAAGGCATCGAATGAGCCGGGTTTACGCGTTACTCTTTCATAGGTCTCTTTAGTCACCCCGTAAACTGTCACCTCAATATTCCTGGGAGGGTATTTTTTAAAAACTTGTATATGCTTATCTGAAATCAATGTAGCGTTGGTAAAGACTGAAACCAAAAGCCCTTTCTGCTTTAAGTAAAGATAGATATCTAAGAAGTCTTCCCTTAAAAGCGGCTCGCCGCCGGTAATAAGGCACCATAACGCGCCTAAATCAATCGCCTGGCCAGCTATGCTTTTTATTCCGGCGGGAGAAAGCTCACTTTCCCTTGCTTTTTTGTCGTCCGCAGGCAGGTTTACGTAACAATGCCGGCAATTATTATTGCAGCGGGCGGTAATTTCCAAATCAAAGGCAAGGATTTTTCTTTCATTCCTGATCTTCTCCCAAAGACTAAAATCGTGCAGAGAAACATTGGAAACAAAATCTTTGCTCACTATATATACGCTCCTTTAAATTTTCCTCTCCATTACCAGGCGTTCAATAGCTTTATTATTCCTGCCTCTCACAAAATCGTCCCTGAAGGAAGATATCTGTTTAAAGCCCATGCTTTTAAAAACCATTTTATCAAAATAGGCATTCTTAAAAATGCTAATGTAAATTTGCGATATCCCGGATTGCCTTAGTAATTCGTCAATTCGCTGAAGAAACTTTTCCTCTACTTTAGTTCCGCGGTATCTCATGCTTATTTTTGCATTAGACATCCACCACCCGGAAAAAGGGCAATTTTTGGGCTTATATACAAATGACAAATAAGCCGCTTGCTTTGAACCGATATTTAACGTAATATTCCAATTAGATATAGATTCTTTATCGGCATGGGAATTTAAAATAACCAATTCTTCGGGAGAAATTAACTTATAGAATCTGTCTGTTGCTTTATGGTTGAGCGGAACATTTATTGAAAAGGCCATCTTATCATCATTTTTTAAAAATAAATATTTTGCCATCCTCCGATATGCCTTAAACTGCTGCATATAAGTTATAATGTAAATAATCAGCGTGAATAGATAGCGCTTGAGATAAAACCATTTAAGAATGAGGTTTAAAAATATTTTTTCTGTTAAGCTATGCTCTTTCTTTTTGGGACTCAAAATATTGCCTTTTCTTTCAATGCGGGATATTATCCCTAAAATATCTTCGTCAAAAGTCCGCCCGTCATTTCCGCATTTAACTGTATCCGGCCGAGTAACGATGTAATTCAAATTGCCGTCCTTTCCTTTATCAATAGTGCGGTGGGCGAGCAAACTATTGTAACGCCTATACACTGCGATATCTCCTATCTCTATGTCCTTGGCGTTTTTTGGCTCTATGCATAGGGTATCTTTGGGGTGTACGCAAGGATACATACAAGTTCCTTGCGCTGAAAATTTAACCATTTTCTTTTCCGCAAATAACTTTCCCAGTTCAAAAAACCGCAAGACAAGACCGGCATCATTCGCGTTGCGGGAATAGCACGGGGGGAATGAGATATTTTTTTTAGCTATCTCTTCGCAGGCGGGGACATATTTATAAATTTGTCCGCAGAATTCCTGATATTCAGGGTTTTTACAGGGCATCTGAAGTAAAGATAAGTTATTTTTTACCGGCCTCTACCAGCATCTTTTTCTTCAATAACTCCTGGGTTAAGCCTAAAACATCTTTTTCTATGTCTTCGGGAGCACCGTCAAAATCCAAACTCAGCTCTTTAGCAATGTCTTTTATGGTTTTCTTGCCGTCTAACTTATCCCAGATGGCCCTGCCGTGTTTATTCAGTGAAAATATCTCGCCTTCTAAATCCCCTATGCCGGAAGTTATGGGGACTATAATAAATTCTCCCTGAATATCTCTGGTTACCACGTCTTCCGATGGTTTGTAAATACTGTTAAGGCTGGCTTTGATTTCCATGGATACCCCTCCTTGTTCCGTTAACTGACAACTGCTTTTTCTTTAGTAAAGTCTTCTATTCTTTCTCTCCAATTCTTTACTTCCCAGGCTTTTTCGCCTTCTTTTATCAAACCGAGAAACCTGGCCTGTGTATGCGCAATTTTACAAAAATATGCAACCGGCGTATCCAGAGTGCCGTGTTCCATCCATGATTTAGCCGGGCATTGCTCGCAGAGCCCTTTTAAGAAACATTTAGCGCAGCGATTTAAATAATCCGGATTAGCGGCCTTCATCTCTCTTAATCTAGGGAAAAAATTTGTTAAGGCATCTTTGAGAGAACCTGTTTTCAGATTATAAACGGTATCCGGATGCCTAAGCATCATGCAGGGCTGAAAATACCCATAGGCATCTACGCATCCGCCATGCCCCGAGCCGCAGGAAAAAAGCCTGTCTCCGCAAGGCCGCATAAACTTCGAGCAAAATTCTTTCATCTTTTTAAGATGTTCATTTTTTTTGCGGATAAGAAATTTTAAGGCTTCCTGCGGCGAAAACCTGAGACTTTTTATCAATTCATTTTTCCGGTAGTCATCCCTGCGGCAGCGCAGGTCAAAAAACATCGAGTATGACGGTAGCTCATGCATCCAGGGGAGTGCGGCAGCCCATTTTTCAAAATCATCTATTTCATCTTTATTGCAAGGAAGTAATGCTCCTTTAACTACAAAGGGAATTTTATTTTCCAGCAATAGATTTATCCCCCGCCACCCGGCTTCAAATGAGCCGCCTACCCTGGTTACTGCCTCATAAGAGCTTTTCTTCATTCCATAAACCGTAACCTCAATTCTTTCTAAAGGCGGGATTCTGGAGAATAAGTCAACTAAAGCGGGGGTGATTAAGGTGGCATTAGTAAAAATCAGGACTTTTAAACCGAGTTTTCTGGCATAGACATATAAATCCTGAAAGTCCTCTCTTAAAAGCGGCTCTCCTCCGGTAAATCTCGCCGATATACACTGCAAAGAAACGGCTTCTTTAAGAATACGCTTTATTTCATCTGTGCTTAATTCTTTTTTCCTTGTTTCTGAATCTTCGGCTGGCAAATTTATACAACAATGTATGCAGTTGTTATTGCAGCGTTCGGTAAGCTCCATATCCAGCCTTACTAAAAGGGGCCGGCTCTTCATCCATAGGCCGGCCTTCTCTATTGTTTTCTCTTTTTTTATGTAAGTCATTTGCTTTTTACATTGCGGCTTCAAGGTTAGAGCTGCCTCAAGACATCTATCGCTTTCCCGCTTTTATCAAATTTCAACACATAGCACGGAACCCGCCTTGAAATTTTTTCTATTAATGAAAGCTCTTTATGCCACCAATCAACCGTAACAAATGGTTTTATTAAACAAGCTAAAAGCCTCTTCGTTATCTCTTTTTTATCGGTTAATGGTATTAGCGTATTTTTTTGCGCTTTCTCCAGGAATAAAATAGCCCTTAAGGGAGCGGAGTTACTGGATACCTCCGGCACATCGCCGTGGCTCCAGGTGCCGTAGATTTTGAATCCGCCTTCGGTATTACGCACAATCATGCGGTCATCGCAAAGTATTTCGGCCTTGCCCTTTAGCATTGTTGCCATGGTGGACTTTCCTGCTTCAGAATGGCCTGCAAAAAGTAACCCCCTGTTTTCAAAAATTACCCCGCAGGAATGCAAGTAACAGCCTTCTCTGTCTGCTAAAATGCGCGCCAAAAGTATCTGGTCGCTAGGAAAGAGGGTCAAAGAATGCAAAGCGCCTTTCAGGAAAGTCTCTTCTTTCTTATTATAAATAATGGCCCGGGTATGGTCGGAATTAAAAACCGCTATTTGGTACGGATTTTTATCCCCGCGCGAGGAAGAAATCCCCAAATATACCCAGGAATCCCCATTTTTATAGACCCTCCAGGGCGGCCTTCGGTAAAATTCTTTACCTAAGTTCTTGCCGTTTAAATCAGGCAGCAAAAAATGATGCCTGATAGTGATCGTATC